>CAYXQX010000038.1:0-13403 GCA_964467485.1 uncultured Porphyromonadaceae bacterium
TTATAAGGATATTAAGAGGAAACTCATTTGCAGTCCATTATAAAGAAGATAAATTCCCGCATCAACTATCCGGTGGTGAACAGCAAAGAGTTGTTATTGCCCGGGCTTTATTAAACGATCCCGAAATGATACTGGCTGATGAACCCACCGGAAACCTTGATCCCGACACAAGTGAAGAGCTTTTGCAGCTAATGCAGAGTATTTGCAAAAATGGCAAAGCCATATTTATGGCAACTCACAACTATGAGATGATCAGGAAATTTCCTGCCAGAACACTAAAATGCGAAAACAGTCAGCTAAACCCCGTAGAACCAGATAAAAACTATTTTGATTTCGAAAAAGTAATGGGACTATAAAACAGCGATTAGACTTATAGACTAAACCAGCTCCTTACGCTCTCAGTCTTATCTTCCGGCTCATCTTTATGATGGAACTCGTTAGTGCGACGATTGTAATTATAATCTTTAGCCCATTCCTTATCATTAGCCTCAATTTCACGAATAGCCTTTATTATGTAATGAAGCTCTTCGTCCTTCATCGTAGGATGGAGAGACAAGCGCACCCATCCGGGTTTTTGGGAAAGATCACCCTGACTGATCAGTCGTGTAATTTCATTTGAGTCCTGATGGCTCACCTTCAAAAGGAAATGACCATAAGTCCCGGCGCAGGCACATCCACCTCTAACCTGCACACCATAACGGTCGGAGAGGAGCTTAACTACCAAATTAAAATGGATCTGCTCAATATAAAAGGATATAACGCCCATCCGATCAGTAACATTCTCAGCCAGTATCCTGAGCCTGGGAATAGCCTTCATGCCCGGGAACGCAATGGCAAGCAATTCTTTATCGCGCTGACGCATTTTATTAGTATCCATCTTGTTTTTCAAATCAATGGATAATGCAGCTCGTATGGCCTGAAGAAAACCTGGTGTTCCACCATCCTCACGGAGTTCAATATCATCAATATACTTGTATTCTCCCCAGGGATTAGTCCAGTCAACTGTACCACCACCCGGATTATCAGGAATACTGTTTGAATAAAGTGAAGCATCAAAAATTAAAACCCCGGATGATCCGGGTCCACCTAAAAACTTGTGAGGAGAAAAATATATACCGTCAAGCTTCTCCAAAGGATCCTCAGGATGCATATCAATATCAACATAGGGAGCAGCAGCCGCATAATCAACAAAACAAATACCACCATTCTCATGCATTACCTTTGCCAACTCATGCACCTTTATCTTTATCCCAGTAACATTAGACCCAGCTGTAAAAGCACCAATCTTCAATGGCCTGTCGGCATATTCCTTCAGCTTTGCCCTTAGGTTATCTGTGCTAACAAGGAGATTCTCATCAGGATCAAGGACAACAACATTTACATTGGATTCATACCAACTCGTTTGATTGGAATGATGCTCCATGTGAGTAAGAAAAACTACAGGTTTAGTTTTATCCTCCTGACAATTACTCTTTCTGGCGTCCTTGCATAAACGCAAGCCTAATATCCTCTGAAGCTTATTTACTACACCGGTCATTCCCGAGCCGGCAGTGATAATGACATCATTTGGCCCAGCCTTAACATGCTCCTTAATAATCTTATGGGCAAGATGATAGGCATTTGTCATCAGTGTACCTGATTCATTTGTCTCAGTATGTGTATTGGCAACCCAAGGACCAATTCCACAGGTAATTCTTTCTTCAATAGGACGATATAACCTGCCACTGGCAATCCAATCAGCATATATCATTTTTTGTTGCCCATAGGGGGAAACGTAAATCAGATCAGTACCAATAATTTGTTCACGAAACTGATTGAAATAGGCTTCTAAGCTTGATTTTTTCATATTGTATTACTCCCAAAAAAATACCAGTGCGAATATACAAATATTAAAAAACACTTCGGTCAATCGGTCATTATACCTAAAGCCTTGTGATAGTGACGAATAAGCAATTCCTCCTGCCCCTCCCAGCTATACCTCGACACACCCTGAATTGCATTTCTTTTTAACTCCTGATATAAAGCCTTGTTGTTATAAATTTTACGAATTCCGCCAGCAATGGATTCGGGAGAAAAATCTGAAATAAGAATCCCAAAACCTGTGTCCTTAACAACTCTGCTAATTTCCGGCAGGTTTGATGCAAGAACCGGAATCCCAGCATTCATATAATCGAATAATTTATTTGGAAGAGCAAGCTTATAATTGAGCCCCATATCCTGCTCTAGTGATATCCCTAATACCGCCTGCTTTGTATACCAGGCTAATGAATCAAAAGACACACGACCCGTAAAATAAACCCTATCCGCAAGATTCTCCTTCTTAACCAATAACATGATTTCACTCAACTTATCCCCATCACCAACTATAAGTAAATTGAAATCAAGCAAATGATGCATAGCAAAAACCAGTTCTTCTATCCCTCTGCCAATATTAACTGCTCCCTGATAAATAATTATGGGCCTTTCATTAAAGCCCGCCGGAAGATGACCCATTATTGCCTCAGAATGATTAATTATCGGGAGGTTACTGATTACAGTGACATCCTGATGATACTCCTCTCTGAAAATAGTAGCTATTGATTCATTGACTGTAATTACATTTTTGAGACGGGGCTGAATTATCTTTTCAATATTCTTCCAAATACTTTTAATTATTTTGCGGTTTACCAACTCAGGTACCTCGGTGAAATACTCATGACTATCATAAACAATAGGGATCCGTCTTAGGCTTGATGCACACCATACACCAGGAAGAGTATCAAGATCATTAGCAACAAACAAATCAGCCTTGATAAACATCAGGTGAATAAATATCCTGATATTAAAACAAGCATAAAAAACAGGTCCCTTTTTAAAAAGAAGCCTTTTCCGAATAATTTTATAAGATCTGGATAGAGGTTTTGAGCCAGGCAAAATCCTACCTATAAGAACAGGTTCCCATGCCTGTTTCTCCAGAGATGAAGCCATTTTATGCAGCCGCTGATCCCCTTCTAAATCATTGCTTACAACTAATATTATCCGTTTTTTGGTTGACTTTTCCATTACCGACGAAGGTAAGAATAAAACAGAAAAAGCTGAATTTTGTTATGGACTGGCTATCTTTGTTTATATGATAAGAATCCAGGAAGATATCGACATTAAAGAACTCCACTCTTTCAGAATTTCTTTTAAAACTAAGTTTTGGATCGATTTTGATGATCCTGAAGGATTAATTGAACTGCTCAAACAGGAACCATATAAATCACTTCCTTATCAAATAATAGGATCCGGAACAAATGTGTTGATTTTGCCCATTTTTCGAGGAAGCCTTTTGCACCCTGTAAATATCAATATTACCATTTTAAAAGAAACAAAAGAAGATATCCTGATTGAGGTAGGTGCAGGAAGAGAATGGGATAGCCTTGTTGAATGGGCCGTGCAACATGAGTTTTATGGTATTGAAAATTTAAGCCTTATCCCCGGAACGGTTGGTGGTGCCGTGGTCCAAAACATCGGAGCATATGGGACAGAAATTGAACACCATATAAATAAAGTTGAAGCAATAAATCTGGAAACCGGCACAAAACAGGTATTCGATTCATCCCAATGTGATTTCTCCTATCGTGATAGTATCTTTAAAAGAAAGACAAAAAAAAAGTGGCTGGTGTGGAAAGTGCAACTGATACTTTCTAAAATCCCAAAATATAATTTGGCATACGGAAACCTGGCTGAGACTGTTAATTCAAAAGGAGAGTTAAACCTGGCTAATCTCCGACAACTTATTATTGAAACCAGACAGAAGAAATTACCAGACCCGAAAGTGATGGGTAATGCCGGGAGTTTCTTTAAGAACCCGGTGATCACAAAAGCTGCATATGAGAAATTACTCCTCAGCTTTCCCGACATGCCTTCGTTTCCTTCAAATATGGATGGTTTTGTTAAAATTCCGGCAGCATGGCTAATTGAGAAAGCTGGTTATAAAGGGTATCGGGAAAATAACGCAGGAGTATATACAAAACATTCATTAGTCCTGGTTAATTATGGAGGTGCAACAAGCCTGAATATTTTTCAATTAGCCCTTCGCATCCAAATGAATATTACCAACATTTTCGGTATTAACCTGGAGCGTGAGGTAAGGGTTATTAAACCTGACTATTTGCCTTAAGAACTGACTCAATCATTTTCACTTTTTCTCCCAACAGAGCCTCATTTTTAGCTTCCGCCAAAAACCTGAGATAAGGCTCTGTATTGGAAGGCCTAATATTAAACCACCAGTCGGGAAACTCTAAGCGATAACCATCAAAATCAAATGTTTTTTCCGGGGTTTCAAATTTACAAACCTCCTCAAGCACTTTCTGCATAGCCGTATCTTTATCATCAACTATATAGTTCTTCTCACCCGAATTAGCATATTGGGAGATTGACCTGATAAGCGATGAAACTGTCTGTCCTTTTCTGATCACCCCACCCAAAACTTCAAGTACATACAGAGATGCCAGAATACCGGAATCGGAGTAGTTAAACTCCTCAAAATAATAATGTCCGGCCAGTTCTCCACCATATAACCCCTTCAACTCCTTTAGTCGGGGAACTGCAAAGGCCCGGCCAACACGCCAGGTATGCATCTCAGCTCCCATTTTCACCAGATACTCTCCTACACTTTTTGAAGTGCGGATATCCTGAAGAACCCTTACATCCTTTCTACCATCCAGAAATTTAATCCCCAGTACGGCTATCATAATATCAGGAGAAATAAATTTCCCTTCCTCATCTACAAACATTACCCTGTCAGCATCACCATCAAATATAACACCGAGGTCGCACTTATTCTCCCTTACAACCTGCGCTAACTGAACAATGTTTTTGGGATTCAATGGATTCGGATCATGACCCGGGAAATTACCATCCGGCTTTTCGTTAATATAAATTTGATCATCCCCCAGAAGACTTCTAATAAACATACCTACCATTCCATTTGAGCAATCAACTGCAATTTTCAAGCCTTCTAAATCAGGAGCCTTGGCATCCATAAAATGCAAATACTCTGAGCTTAAGTCAATGTTTCTTATTTTTCCTGGTTTCTCTGATGGAGAACATTCTTCCTCCTCCATCCATTGCTGTATTTTGTTCAGCCCTGTATCAAATCCAACAGGCATTGCACCCCTGGTTGAGACCTTAATACCATTATGCCCTTTGGGATTATGGGAGGCAGTAATTTGCACCGATGCGTCAAGCCCCAATCTCACTGTGGCCCAATATACCATTGGCGTTGTGCTCAGACCCATATCAATAACATCGGCCCCCGAATCGGTAATCCCTTTGGAAAGGTATTCGAAGATTTCGTCTGAGCTCAATCTAATATCTCTACCAACAAGAACCTTTTGAGTCTTCAATAATCTGGGCAGGAAATATCCAATCTTATATGCATCTTCCTTCGACCAGTCGCCTGGATAAACACCACGAATATCGTATGCCTTAAAAGCTTTCATTTCAATATATATTACGTTTATTAAGAGCTCTTTGATACCGCCTGGCATTTCTAAGATGTTCCGTATACCTTGTAGCAAATGAGTGATAACCGGAAAAATCCTCTTTGGCACAAAAATAAATATACTTGTGCTTCTCATAATTCAAACTGGCATCAATAGCCTGCAAAGATGGTATCCTGATAGGCCCGGGAGGCAAACCGGCATACTTGTAAGTGTTATAAGGAGAGTCAACTTTAAGGTGTTTTCTTAATACCCTTCTAATACCAGGTTGCTTTAAGGCATAAATCACCGTGGGATCAGCCTGCAATCTCATCCCCTTTCTAATCCTATTCATATAAGCACCGGCAACACGAGGCATTTCATCAACTTTGAAAGTTTCACTCTGAACAATAGCGGCAAGTGCCATCACTTCATTCCTGGAAAGATTGATTTCTTTTCTCCTGTCATCTCTCGCACCTTTCCAGAAATTATCATATTCCACTTTCATACGCTTTACAAATTGTTCTGCACTGGTGTTCCAAAAAAACCTGTAGGTATTGGGTATAAACATCCCAAACCAACTATCAGGGGAGAATCCAAAAGCTTCCATTCCGCTGGTATCCCTGAATAATTCAATCAATGATGATGAGTCGGCTTCCAGTTGAGAGCTTATAACCTGAGCCAGATACTCAAATGTACGCATAGTGTTGAAAACCAATTCCACCTCTGCCTGCTTACCTGATCGCAGGAGGTTTATCAGAGAATCGTTGCTAATATTTCGCAATAATTCATAGCGTCCCGGCTTGACCATATCAGGATAGCCCTTTTTCTGGGCAACCCAGTCAAAGGCTTGAACATTCTTCAACCATCCAAGTGTATCAAGATCGTATAAAACAGATTCGTAATCAGACCCCGTAGGTATGTAGAAATAAACTTTCTCCTCAGGTGTATTGACAAGACTGGGGGAATAGATCCAGGAACGTAAGTACAAACCAATACTCCCAGCCGCCAGAATAATAATAATCCCAATCCCTCCAAGCCAATACCACACCTTACTTTTACCTTTTCCCATAATTAAATACTTCCTATCTTCCTGTCTACGATCCTACTTAAGCTTCCCCATTGCTAATTTAATCCTGAACATAGCTTCCGCCAAAACTTTTGTGCTGGATGCATAGGATAGTCTAATACATTTTGGAGCACCAAATGGTTTCCCGGAAACAGTTGCAACGTGAGCTACATTTAGTAGATACTTGCTCAAATCAGTAGCATCCTTGATTATTTCCTTACCGTCACTTTTCCCAAAATACGCAGATATATCTGGTAGGACATAAAATGCTCCTTCAGGTGTTTCTCCCTCAAAACCTGGTATTTCCCTAAGATAGGAAACAACCAGATCTCTTCTCTCCTTAAAAACTTTTACCATGCAATCGATTATTGATTGATCCCCCAGAAGGGCCGCAACAGCAGCTTTTTGAGAGATAGCACAGGCTCCTGAAGTATACTGGCCCTGTAGCTTTTGACATGCCTTAACCAACCATTCTGGCCCGGCCATGTAACCAATGCGCCAACCAGTCATGGCAAATGCCTTGCTCATGCCATTAATTATTACAACCTGTTTACGAAGTGATTCAAACTGACCAATAGACTCATGGCTACCGTGATAATTGATATGTTCATATATCTCATCCGAAACAATCAGGATTTCAGGATGTTTCTCAAACACACGGGCCAAAGAGGCTAACTCATCACGGGAATAAATCTGACCGGAAGGGTTAGATGGAGAATTAAAAATGAACATTCTGGTTTTCGGGGTAATAAAATATTCTAACTGATCCGCCGTTATCTTATAATTTTGCTCTATCCCAGTTGGAATGATAACAGGAACTGCCTCTGCCAATTTCACCATATCAGGATAAGACACCCAGAATGGTGCAGGTATAAGAGCTTCATCTCCCGGATTCAATACACTCAGAAAAACATTAGCCAGGGATTGCTTTGCTCCGCTCGAAACTATAATCTCCTCATACTTATAATCCAACTTATTATCTCTCTCTAACTTGTGGGAAATAGCCTCTCTAAGATCCTGAAAACCCGGTACTGGAGGATAATGTGTATAGTTCTCATTAATAGCATTAATAGCAGCTTCTTTAATATGAGCAGGTGTATCAAAATCTGGCTCACCAATACTTAGGTTGATGACATCAATTCCCTGCCTCATCATTTCCAGGCTATGTTGGTTCATAGCTAAGGTTTCTGAAAGTGATAAACCAGCTATTCGGTTAGAAATATTAACCATTATTTTAAGTCTTTAATTAATTTAATCTTAAGCATTTATTACCGGGAAAATAACAAAATTAAAAAAATTGCCTTATGACCCAGCTAACAATAGTCATTCAAGATAAATCTATTCCTTAAAAATGATTAAACTTGTATTTTTCAAAGAAAAATCAGCATGAAAGAATTTCTGGAAATCCTTAAGTATGTATTACCCTCATTAGTCGTTCTCTTAACAGTTTGGATAATGGGAAAGCAATTTTTTGGAAATTGGGAATCTCAAATGAGAAATAGCTCAAACCAATCATTAAGAAAGACAACTTTGCCTATTAAGCTGCAAGCTTATGAAAGAATAAGCCTTTTCCTGGAGAGAATAACAGTTGACTCCCTTTTGGTGAGAGAAAAAGATAATGCGCTGAATACAAGGAGCTTTCACCAAAAACTTCTTGCCTCAATCCGAGCAGAATACGAACATAACCTCAGTCAGCAGATTTATGTAAGTTCTGAAGCCTGGCAAATAGTTAAAAATGCCAAAGAAGGGGTGATAAAAATGGTTAATATGGCAGCTATGGAAGTGAATCCTGATGACCCTGCCATAGAACTCAGTAAAAAAATTATTGATCTTCAAATGGAAATTAATAACTCACCATCCCAGGTGGCATTGGAATTCATCAATAAGGAAGTGAAAAATATTCTGAATTGATCAATCAACCATGATAACAACCCCCATGCTCATAATGAAACTCTTATTAGATATGGGATCACTATGACCAATAACAGATGGGTCGATATTTAAATCCTTAAGACCGTAATTATATTTCACATCAAGCAAAAGACTCAGCTCTCTGCGAATAGGTGTTTCTAGTCCTCCTCCTACTAAAATTCCATAATCGTGTAAAGACAAACCTGCTTTTATTTTTTCCTTACTGACCATTTCATCATTCTTCATCCCTGAAAAGCGTGCACCTAGCAAATATCCATAATACCCACCTGCCTGAAAATAAAATTTGCTGGAGCGTCCCAGATTCACTTTGAAAAAAAGAGGTATGGTGATATAATCCATATTCGTCTTTACCTCATAGGTACTGTCCTCCACCAATACATTCATATCATCCCAATACTTATGCGTAAACTTATTTCCCTTCCTTTCAAAACCTATCTCAGTCTGTAATAATATGCTTCGATTAATGTTAAAGGCCCCTGTCACTCCTATGGTTGGCGTAATTCGCTGACTTGCTATTCTTTCATCCTGAAACCCGGGAAAACTAAGGCCCAGCTTTCCTCCATAAGAAACATACTGTGCATTGGCGGAAAAAGACAGGGATACGATAGCAATTATAAGAACTATTCTTCTTTTCATCTGAAACATGTTAGGGTGTTCTGACTAATAATTTATTCAGTGGTAAAAATAATAAAGATAAAGAATAATAATACCCGGACCCCATTATGAAATTAAGGACCCGGGTATTATTTAAAAGAAATGATGTTTTTTACTCCTGGATCAGATCAATACTCCTGTTTACAAAAGAGTTCAGTGCCTCTCCAGTTAACATATTATTAGCTAATAGAGCCAGATCAATCAGCTGTTTAACAAGTTTACTTTCCTTACCATAGGCATTCAGGACCTCATCCTTCTGCTTTTTTAGCTCCTCTATCTTTTTGTTAACATCTTCAAGTTTGTCTTTTTCTTCCTGACTAACCTCCTCATCCTTTTTGCCCTCTTTGAGCTTCTCTAAACTGTTCTTGTCATCCAGAAGCGGCTTATTTGACTCGTCAAACTCCTTGATCTTATCGCCAAGTTTTGTTAAAACATCATCCGAAATAGAATTAACAATTGAATGATTCGAATTTACTACCAGGTTAAAAGTGTCTGGCATACTGCCATAGTATTCCATGCCTCCTCCTCCGGAGAGTTTTGACATATCCTTCATCCTGCGGGTAAACTCAGACTGGGTAATAACCATTGGCTTATCCTTATCAGATAAAGCCTCAAACTGAACTAAGAAAGAACTTGATGGAACCTGTCCCTGTATAACTGGGCGCAAAACATCCTGTTGCTCAAACGTTAGCTTAGATTCACGCTTCTCATCCTTGGGAATAAGCTTATCAACTACATCAGAATCAACCCTGACAAATCTTGACTTTTCAAATTTTTGTTCAAGGTGATTGATAAAATGAGCGTCAAACTGCCCATCCATTAACAAAACATCATATCCCTTGTCATTAGCAGCCTGGATAAAACCAAATTCTTCATCCTTATTGCTGGCATACAGATAAACCAAATTGCCATCCTTGTCGGTTTGATTCTCCTTAATAATGTCTTTATACTCTGAGTAAGTAAAAAATTTCTCCTCAGTATTCTTGAATAGGGCAAAATCCTTGGCTTTTTCCCAGAATTTCTCTTCCGTTAACATTCCATAATTTATGAAAAGCTTCAGATCATCCCATTTATCTTCAAATTTCTCCCTTTCATTCTTGAAAATATCCTTCAAACGATCAGCTACCTTTTTGGTAATATGGCCAGATATCTTTTTTACATTATGGTCACTTTGCAAAAATGAACGACTTACATTAAGCGGAATATCAGGAGAATCTATAACTCCATGCAGAAGAGTTAGGAAATCAGGAACAATACCTTCCACTGAATCAGTAACAAAAACCTGATTACTATAGAGTTGAATCTTATTTTTCTGAACCTCAATATTACTCCTAATCTTAGGAAAATAGAGAATACCTGTTAGAGTAAACGGATAATCAACATTCAAATGAATATTGAATAATGGCTCCTCCGACATAGGATAGAGTTCATTATAGAAACTATTGTAATCTTCATCTTTCAGATCCGCTGGCTTTTTTGTCCATGCAGGCTCTGTGATGTTGATAATTTTATCCTTATCGGTATCAACATATTTGTTATCCTTCCATTCCTGCTCTTTACCAAAGGCTATTGGTACAGGAAGAAAGCGTGAATATTTATTTAGTAACTCCTGAATCCGGCTTTCCTCCAAAAATTCTGTAGAATCTTTATCCAGATGTAATACGATAGTTGTACCACGATCATCCTTATCAACATCCTCAATAGTATAACTAGGATCGCCCTTGCATGTCCACCTTACAGCTTTGCCCCTCTTATAAGACTTGGTGATAATTTCTACCTGATCAGAAACCATAAATGAAGAATAAAAGCCTAATCCAAAATGACCGATAATGGCATTGGCATCTTTCTTATATTTTTTCATAAACTCCTCAGCACCGGAGAAGGCAATCTGGTTTATGAACTTTTCAATTTCTTTGGCAGTCATTCCAACACCACGATCCGAAACACTTAGTGTCTTATTCTTTTTATCAAGAGAAATCCTGATGGTTAAATCACCTAACTCTCCTTTGAAATCACTAACTGAAGCTAGTATCTTCAACTTCTGGCTGGCATCCACAGCATTGGAAATCAGTTCTCTTAGGAATATCTCATGGTCCGAGTAAAGGAATTTCTTTATTATCGGAAAAATATTCTCACTCGTCACATTGATTGAACCTTGTTGCTTTTCGGTATCCATTTATTCTATTTTTTGATTGTTCTGAACCACTTTTTCAAAGGCCGTGCCAAAGCAGTTGATATGACAATTAGACAGACGAGAACCACACACAAAACACCACTATATTTGGTGTTGATGTAGTCGTAAAGAAAAAACAAGGTCTATCCCTGCGTTACTTCTCCTGTTGCATAATCCAACTCGCTGCCAAACATGCTGTGAGGTATAGAGAATATTACAAGGGTCATTATAGCAGCTAAAATAACCAGTCCTGGCCTGGCTTTCTTACGGTTACCAATCACCGCTGCAATCCAAAAAACAAAAGCAAAAAGAGTTTTATTATCTGTCAGATCCCAGCCATAAGGCACCCCTGTCCACCAGTCACCAAAGGCATACCACTGTACCCATGGACCAAAAATAAACCCTCCAATAAATAATATGCCAAAGGTCCAGAATGTATACCTCCTGAACCTGTCAATTTTGAATATCGCAAATAAACCAGCCAGAGTGGCAATCATCATCGACAAAAACATGAGTAGGATATGTGGAATCAAAACTGCGGCTGGCACATCACCTTTAAACCTTATAACAACGGGAGCATCTCTGGAAATAAACGTCTGGCTGCCATACCCGTTTAATTCGATATAATACTCAAGTTTACCAGCCGACTCCTGCTGTGGAAGATAAGCGACAAAAACCTCCTTAAGAGCTTTTGTCGATTTCTTCTTTTTGGACATCGAAGGATGACCTCTAAGAACCTCCATTTCAAAGTCTACTGCCTTCCAATCCTCATTAACTCTATATCTCTTAAAATAAAGTATTGCAGATACTTCAGGATCTTTCATGGGTAACTTAACACGTGCGTCCCTTGCTCCATTACTCCTGATTAATTTCACAGTCCATGAACTGTCGGCAAAAACTACTGTATCAGTTTTAGGATGTGTAGGGCCCGTCTTTCTTTGATAATAAACCGCTCCTACAGTTATTATAAAAGCTAAAAACCAAATCGCTATTTTCTTCATACTATCTTAAAGTTGAACTAGTAATACAATTTTTTCTTCTCCTCGTAATAATTCAACAGTGACAATCTGGCCTGGTTCCAGGGATTTAAGACGAACCATATAATCCTGAATATTTGCCACTTTCAACCCATTTATTCCAACGATCCTGTCTCCTTTCTTTATTCCAGCCACAGCTGCCGGCTTTCCAGGAGTAGGGAAATCAACCTTCATACCTGTGTTGGAGTTATCAGTAAAATCAGGCATGAACCCAAGAGTAACCTTGAGATTTTGCCTGCTTGATAAGGTCCTTTTTGGCCCGGCCTCTTGAAAGCTAAGCGTCTCCTCTCTACCAATCACCTCAATCAATTTTGCAACATAATTAGCAAGTACATTCATACCTTCAATATTCAAACTACCTACTGAGTCACCCGGTGTATGGTAATCAGGATGAGCTCCTGTTGATATGAATAGCACTGAAATATCTTTTGCATAAAATGATGCATGATCAGATGGACCGGAACCTTCAGGTGAAAAGCTTAAATTAAGACCTTCGTGCTCCACAAGCCCCAAGAGAGAATCAAACTCTGATGCAGTACCTGTACCACCTATGGAAACTCTTTGCTCCTCGTTCAATCTTCCAATCATATCAAGATTAAACATTACGTCAATTTTTTCCAGATCCACCGGGGGGTTCTCAACAAAGTGCTTCGACCCTAACAAACCCATCTCCTCTGCAGCAAAGGCAACAAAAATCATTGATCGGGAAATACCCGGCCAATTCAATAACACCAGCTGTTCCCGAAGCATTATCATCAGCACCATAATGAATAGCTACAGTATCTGGAACCCTGGAACCTGTTCCAGGACCTCCCATCCCCAGATGATCATAGTGACCCCCTATAGCCATATATTCGTCAGATAAAGTACTATTCCCTGCATGAAGAATTCCTATTACATTATGCGTCTTTACCTTCTTGGCAATAACATGGGTCTTTAGAAATAAAGTCTCTCCCAATATTATTGGCTTCTGACTAGCCTCCTGGTAATTTTTCTCCAGATCTTCAATATTGACTCCAGAGTCTAAAAGTAATCTGTCAGCAAAACTTCTTGAAATCCTCACCGCTGGTATACCTGATGGTGCTTCTTTT
>CAYXQX010000038.1:13413-15059 GCA_964467485.1 uncultured Porphyromonadaceae bacterium
TGAATTTTAGTTTGTCAGCAGCATCGAAAATTGGACCGGCAACAAATAGTACTGAAATGGCCCCTCTGTCCTGAGCCATAAGAATTTTGCTCCTCTGAGAAAGAAGTCCTTCAAAAGGATCAGGCCCGGATTTGGGTTCTTTAGGACCACCCTCAAAAATAAGAGCAATCTTTCCATTAAGATCAACCCCGTGAAAATCATCCCAGCTTAATCCTCCCTTATTGGTTTGTATCCCATACCCGATAAAAACTAATTCACCTCTAACTTCTTCATTCTTTGTATATGAAAGAGGTACATAATCTTTCATAAGCTCCATATCTATATCTCTCCACCCCAGGCGATTAGAATCACCCATAGCAACCGATGTTGTGACCTCCATTTCCTGTAATCCTGCAGGTGAACTGACATCCAAGCCATAATCCTCAAACTTTTCTAAAATATATTCAGCAGCTTTCAAACCACCTGGAGTACCTGGAAATCGACCTGCAAGCTCCTCAGAGGCAAGATATGTTACGTGATCCAACAATTCATCAGAGGTAATATCAGGATTAGACTGCCTTAAACATCCTGTTAAGGAAACTGCAAACAAAATTCCTGCAACAATTATAGTTCTATTATTCATGTATTTATATTCTAATTATGGCTCAAAAATAGCTTTTTATGATTTATTATCACCCTCCAGAATTAATAAACCTGATATAATGCAACATAAACCCGGTAAATTAATTTGTTAACGTGGTAGGGGTTTATAATTTTGAGGCTCAAAATATATAAGATGAAGATTTCATATAATTGGCTTAAGGATTACCTCAATATCGATATGTCTCCTAAAGATTTAGCTGAGGTTTTAACGAACACCGGCTTAGAAGTAGAAGGGCTTGAAGAGTTTGTTTCTGTGCAAGGAGGAATGGAAGGATTGATTGTTGGAGAAGTTCTAACATGCATACTCCACCCAAATGCAGATAAACTAAGTGTTACAACTGTGGATATTGGCGAAGATAAAGTTTTACCTGTAGTGTGTGGTGCCCCAAACGTCGCCGCAGGCCAGAAAGTTATTGTTGCTACTGTTGGTACAACTCTATATATGAAAGATGATAGCTTTGTAATAAAGAAATCAAAGATCAGAGGAGAAGTATCTGAAGGAATGATATGCGCAGAGGATGAGATTGGAGTAGGAAATGATCATGAAGGTATTATAGTACTGGAGCCTTCGGCAATAACTGGAACTCCTGCCGCTGAATATTTCAATATTGAAAAAGATGATGTTTTTGAGATTGGGCTAACACCTAACAGGATCGATGGAGCTTCACATATTGGAGCGGCAAGAGATATAGCTGCTGCATTGCGCTCAGACATCTCAGTTGAACTCAAAAAACCTGATATTGAGAATTTCTCAATTGACAATAATGAGTTGATTATTCCTGTAGAAGTAATAAATACAGATGCATGCACCAGATACTCCGGTATCAGTATAATGGGTATTGAGATCAAAGATTCTCCGGAGTGGCTGCAGAACAGGCTGAAAGCTATAGGGATGAAACCTATTAATAATATTGTCGATATCACAAATTTTGTGCTCCACGAAACAGGGCAACCTTTACATGCTTTTGATGCTGACAAAATTTCAGGTGGAAAAATAACTGTAA
>CAYXQX010000039.1:0-14981 GCA_964467485.1 uncultured Porphyromonadaceae bacterium
AACTATCTGAGATACTTTGTTCAAGATTATATTTTAACCCAAAATCCTCAACACCTGAAGTGTAATCATTAATGGTTTGATTATCATCCATGCCCGAAGTATAAGAAGAGTTAGAGGAATATTGATATCTGGAATAATAACCTACAAGTGTGCTATACAGAAATGGCGAAATTGCCTGATTCCAACTGGTGGTTGCCAAAGTGTTTCCCCAGCGAATTTTTGATTCAGCTGTTTCATCAGGATCCAGGATATTCTTAAAATCAGTCTTTATTTTATCAGCCCCGTTATATAAAGTAAAGGATAACCTTGATTTATTCTTTACGTGACTAAATTTTAAATTTCCATCATAGAAGTTATATCCGGAGTTTACATCATTTTTATAATTCATTATTGGTTGTACAAATAAATCCGGTATGAATCGTCTAAAGGATATAAGATAAGAACTGGTGTCTTTTTTTATTGGCCCTTCAAGGGTAATTCGTGATGAAATTAGCCCCACTGAAGCAGTGCCTTTAAAGTGTTTATTATTTCCTTTTCTGGTGCGAATATCCAAAACTGAGGATAGTCTACTCCCATATCTGGCAGGAAAGCCCCCTGTATACAATTTAGTTGTATTAATAGCATCAGGATTAAACATTGACAAAAACCCAGCCAGATGATTTACATGATATAGAGGCACATCATCCAGAACGATCAGGTTTTGATCTGAACCGCCTCCCCTAACAATCAATCCACTGCTACCTTCTTTTCCTGACTGCACACCGGGCATGAACTGAAATGCCTTAAGAATATCAGTTTCTGCTCCGATAGCAGGAAGTTTTTTTATCTCCTTAACCGATAATTCAATCATGCTCATTTCATCGGTATCAGTAATTCTTCTTTCAGATGAAACTACTATTTCCTGTATCTCTTCCGTTTCAGGTAACATCCTGATATTAAAGCCTATATCCTTAGTCTCTGAAAGAACAATTGTATCTAGCTCAAAATAACCCACATAGGTGGCCTTCAAATGCACTGAGTCATTTGTATTTATCGTAAGTGAGTAAAAACCATAATTATTGGAGACTGTCCCATGCCCTGTAGACTTATCATATATGTGAGCCCCAATAACTGCTTCACCGTTTTCTATGTCCACAACATAACCGCTCAATGAGATTTTTTGAGAATAGGCGGATAAAGTTGCCGTAACTAACAGAAAACACAATAAGTATTTCATCTATTCTACGGATAATATAGTGTCGATATGCGTACAATAAGCTCCAAAAATCCCATAGCTTTTTGAAAAATTGGAGTAGATGCTGACAGGTTCAGAAACATCCTCCCAAATATTTGAATTTCTTTGACGCTTATACAATTCCAGCGTTTTCAGATACCGATAGTACTCCTTACTGATAGTGTTGAAATGCATATATATTAAAAACTTGTGAGGATCTGCGGAGGTTAAGATATTGTAGAAATTCAATCTTAATACATGGCTCTGCTCATCAAACAATTCATCAGAAAATACTATCTGCCGATTCATATTATCGGCCTGACTATAATTAATTTCGTGATTTACAACGGGATCATAACTAAACAATGTGCTCCTGCCTGTGAGATAACCAAATGCATGCAAGGAATCGAGATATTCAAAGCTAAGGAATACAGAATAATAATTTTTTTCCTGATCATCATCCTGAAATTGAATTGCTAGTTGATTGTAAACAACATTATATTCTGTTCGTCCTGAATTTCTCACAATCCAGGTAGAATCGGGAACAAGCTTTTCAGGCACTGTACTCTTTGCTTTTGATTGCCCCCAGGGACTATCAATAATTAGCTCATAATTCACATTTGATTTGGGCTTAAATGACGAGGAAGAATAGATATTGGCCTCCTCTGAAATGAGTTTTTCAATCAACTCAGATTCCTCATAAATAAAAACATCAACAGGGGGTGTTTTATTGTACTCCAGATCATTGAAAACATCTCTGCTTAGAGATACTTCAACCCGGATTAGACTATCAGGATTAATAAGAGAATTTGTCACAAGATGAGTATCGATATCATCAATATCAATCTTGACTTCAGTTTCACATGATGTGGCTATACAACAAATAACTATAGCTAGCCATGAAAAGAAAATACGCGACATTTTGCCTTTGATTCCTATTGAACGAACAATGTAGCAAGAAATCATAGTATTGTTGAAGTTATAAAAGATAATTCCTTTTTTCTGATACTATGATAATATATGTCTTGTAATCCAGTTATCTGCCCCTTTTTAATGTATCGGATTTTTTTCTAATTTTAGAGAGCCCCCATCAATTGAATACCTTGATAATGAAGACTAAGCTATTCTTATTATTGGTGATATCATTCCTTTCAATTGGAGGATTATCGCAGGTCAAAATCACAGGCATTATTATTGACCAGGAATCTGGGCATTCAGTTTCTGATGCAGTCATTTTAAAAGAGAATGGGAAAGGTGTGATTACGGATTCTACCGGGCAGTTTACTGTAAATATCAATCGTTTACCAGTAAAATTGGGCGTTTCCCATGTTTCTTATGGTCAGTCAGAATTTAACATAGAAAAAATTCCTGATGGATTACTGGTTATTAGAATCCAGAAAATGATCAGTAACCTTGAGGAGGTGCAGATTTCCGCAGAAAGGATGAGGATATTAACAGAAAAAGATGATTTTTCTCTACAACATTTTGCTTTTGATAATGACAACCTTTGGATGATTGGCAACATAAATAATCAAGCCAATAAAGGAAAAGTATTTCTGGCTAATGATTATGGGGATACTATATCATCAGCAAACATTAAAGAACCAGGTGAGCTATTCAAAGATGTTTTCAACAACGTTCACCTTGTCATGAGAGATTCAGTATATCAATTATTTAGTCCTAACAAGAAGAGCATTCATTACTTGTATCCAGCTGACAGAAAGAAATTTATTGCTGTGATGGATCCAATTATGGGAAGTTTTGGGGGCAAAATTGTTTATAAAAGTTGGTTTCCGAATAGAGAGGAAATTCAAATCTATTACTATGATAATTCTAGTCTAGAGCCACACTTCATAACGAGAATTAGTGATAGCCTTGAAAGAATACGGAAAGAGAGTGATATAAGAATGAAGTCCATATGGTCTGAGTTTAAAAAGTCAAGATACTGGCTGGCAAATACTAAACTATCTAAAATCTATGAAGGCACTATCAGCACTCCCTTATTCAATTTGAATGACAGTCTGTATATTTTAAATAAGATCAAGGACTCAATACTTATTTATGATCATAGAGGCAGATTTGCCGGAGCCGTTTCAGTAAATTTTCATAATCAATATAAACTTGGAGATATTGATCCAAAGGAAATAGTTTTCCTAAGCGATGAAAAGGTGGATAAAGTTTATACTCTGGAGAGAAAAACTACAAGGTGGATAATTCAGCAACTTGATGTTAAAGCTGGGAAATTATTAGCTCCTATTCAATTGCCTGATTTTGCCGGGATGTACAATATAAGGGTCCATAACAACGCTATTTACTTCCTCTATCCCGAAAAAAAATATCCTTACTTTACAAGGTTATACAGATATCAGTTAGATTAAATTACCAATGCTTAAATTTCAGATGCTTCCATTTTGGATGGTTACATAAGGAATGAGAGAGTAACAGCATGCCTAAAGAATCATACTTAAAATATGATGACATGTATTGGGCAAGCAAAGTGTCTTCCGATTTCCGTGAAAAATTTCAGATGAGGACGCTGTTAGTGGCGATTATTCCAATTTTATTAGTGAATTTAAGGATGTTGACATCAATGACAATCCAATAATTGTTTGGGGTAAGTTTAAGTAATACGAAATTTCCTATTTGTTGTTCTTCAGCTTCCTGCTGTTACAGTTCAACTACAAACCTTTCTTAACCAACTTGCGGCTTACAACTTCTTCAGACGATTCCAATATCAAATAATATATACCATCAGGATAAGCAGATAAATCAAGCGACTTCCGCTTAACTCCCTTTATTGATTCTGACAGGATCTCGCGTCCATCGATGCTTGTAACCTTAAATTTGTGCAGTATGTCATTTTTACCGTCAATAAGGATTTCAAATCTCCCTGTAGAAGGGTTGGGAAATACCTCAATACCTGCCATATCCACTATTTCATCAACTCCGGTAGTATTTATATTTATACTTATATTATCTATGGCAGCTCCATAGGCAAACTCATTACTATCATTGTATTCGAAGCCAATTTGTGCTTCACCGGTATAAGCAGCCGTAGGTATTTCGATTGACATATACCTCCACGTATATTTGGACCCAATACCACTCTTAACAAGGTTAGCAAATGGAACCCAAACATCAGTTTTCGATCTTCTAAATTTTACTGTCAGCTTATCAAATTGCTGCCAGACTTTTAAAGCATAATCGAATTCCAGAGTAACACTTTCCATCCCTTCCAGATTAAATCTCGGACTTATTGCATAGTCGAGTGTATGGGTATTTTGTCCTGCAGCAACTGAATTAGCACCTATGAATTTAGTTTGATTGTCGGTATTCAGATCAAGGAATCCGGCATCGCCCCACCTGAATCCATCGGTGGAACCTTTAATAGCCCAACCATGGCCCGACTCCTCAAAGTTCTCGAAATATGGCAGCTCCATAATCCCCAAAGGCGTAACAGAAACAGCATTACTATGCTCAGATTCACCATTATTAACTCCCTCATAAACAGCAGTCACTGTATAAACATAATTCTCACCCTCAACAATAGTCCTGTCGATATACTGCGACAGGTTAACAGAGGCCAGCCTTTCGCCATTTCTGTATACCACATAATTTTTTAAGCCCGGAACGGAGCTGGGATACCAATCGAGAGAAACCATATCATCACTGAGTGAATAGACCAATTGTGTTGGCGGATACAATTGCTTAATTATAATCTCAAAGCTTATGGAATCCCCCGCACTTGAAACATTAAATATATCTAGTCCTCCAGGGCCACCATTGCCATTATTGTACAGAAAACAGGCAGGATCAGTATTGTCACTGATAGCATTTCTTCCAGAACTTCCCATGGCAGCACTTTAAAGAGCACCCTCTTTAGTTAATGTTCCGCCAGGCCTGTAAACATAAACCTCATCAGGCGGTCCTCCTGCATTTCCATTGCCCGCATTGGGATTTATCCTATAAACTACCATACCTGTACCCGGGACTGAGCTTTCATAATGCCCTTCTCTTCTCCTGTATTCCAGTACGAAGTATTCAGAAGTACTCAGAGGAGATTTTATCTTGAAAACATTCTGCTCCGGATTTGACAAAGGATGGAGAGAATAAGTCCCCATTGATTGAGGAGGGTTGGCACTAGCATCCATGATATCCCATCGGCCCACTGCCGTAGGAGTTCCTTCCGGTGCATCATAATGATATAGGTCGGGTGCTCCCAAAACATGAAAAAACTCGTGGCACAATGTGCCAACACTAAATCCGCTTTCTAACATCAGGAGATAGTCCCATACCCGATTGCCATTAATTCTTGCATCTTCATTGTAAAGCGACCAACGATGAGGCCATAGGAGGTCCGACCAGCCCGCTGCACTGCCTTGCATCACAAAACATACATTATCAACCCTGCCATCATCATTCATGTCAACATCAAGAGAATCCGGAATTTGAAAATCCACAAATTCAATAGCTCGTTTCATCATGGCATGTTCGCGGCTTCCACTTTGTCTATCACTATAGCCATCAGGATTGGCAGAAGATTTTTTCATGAAATACCCTCTGGGTTTTTCATCTATATAGACGATGTTGATAGTATCCGGGGATTCCGGATAATGGTAGGTGTCGATAAAAAGTCGGTTGTAGGACACCTCTCTGTAATAATCCTTCAACGAAACTGAGTTCTCATGGGAAAAGAAAGGCTTATAATACGACCTTGTTTTGCTAAATACACTATCATCAGCAAAAGCAACATAAACCACCAAATTGTTTGCCTGCCCTGTGGTAGGCGCATCTTTTAAGGATTTAAAAGGCAATGAATACTGGTTTTTTCTCTCCTGATATAATCTTGAGGAAATTTTTGCATTAACAGGTATCCCTTTGGAAGCCGGATCAATGGAATTGACAGTATACTTTGAGGGCACCACCTGATCTCCTTCACGGATACCATAATAGAAATACCCATCATCAGGATTAAGAACTATCGTATAACCCTTTGCATCATGAAGCCAGTGGTAGAACTCATCACCAGTAGCAAGACAAGAAATCACCTCACCATTGGGTTGGGTGATTGTTTAGGGTACGTTCTCGAGGTAGGCAGCGTTCGCGGTGTTGATACCTGCCAGGATGATGATGACGCTTATTATGAGTTTATTTATCCTTTGAAACATTTATGAATTATGAGTTATGAGTGTGGGTGTGGGTTTGTTAATTACTAATTATCAATTTTTTATGGGTGAAATTATCACCTACTTCTATTTTTAGCCAATATAGTCCAGGTGTTAAGTTTCCGACATCTATCCTTATAGATTCTGAAAAGTTTTCGTTTATTCTCTTGTCTATTTTTCCGCTTACATTTATAACATCAATTTTAATAGGCTTAAAATCCGGATTTAAATATAAGACATCAATATAGCTGCTGGCCGGGTTTGGGTAAATTTTTATCGATTCTTCGAAGTTGATTTCTTCTATTCCTGTCCCATTTCTTAGATCGAGATGCATGCGCATTGTATCCGATGAGCAGGGAGGGCTGTAGGACACCATTTCGACATCAAACTCCAGCTTGCTTCTGTACTGATAAACAGGATTTAATTCTGTTGATGCATTACTATCCCCAAAATCCCAAAAAACATATTGAGGGTGATCCGACAGGTTAGTAAAGCTAACCAGCAGGCCTTCACGATCGTAGGAGAAGTCGGCTTTTGTTTCCCATGAAACATCAATAAAACCAACCTTGGTTTTATGGTCGAGGTGATTAACCATCAGATAAACATTTTTCTTACTTCCGGTATTGTATGTCACTGTATGCGGCCCCTGGTCATTGGAATATCTGGGCTCAGCTCCTTCTCCAAAATCCCACGACCAATGAAGGACATCGCCTCTGGAGGAATCGCTTATTATTACAGTATTATACTGGCAAATTTGAGTCGTATCAACATCAAAATCAGGAACAGGTTTTTCCTCAACATTATATATCCTGATGTTATCGATAGCTGCCCCTTTGCCCACTCCATTAAAATCGGAATAAAAGAAGCCCAGTTGAATCAAGGTGTTTTTGGCCTCATCGGGGAAATAACCGTAATGGGTTCTCCAATCAGACCAGGACTCAGTTGAATCGAGCCTGAAAACCGGATACCAGAGGCCGTTATCGAAACGCCTGTACATCAGGAAAAAATAATCAACATGGGGAACCTGTTGAAAAACATAATCGAAGCTTATTGCAGCGCCTTCCATTTCCCGCAGATCGAGAACCGGAGATATTAAATAATCTGTGACCTTATTCCCTGGACCGGCTGAATCTGAACGGATTCCTATTACTTTTGAATTATTACCTTCAAACCCTAAAGAATCAGCCTTCTTCCATTGGAAAGTAGTTTCCGATTCCCCAAGTTGCCATCCGGCAAGAGAGTCTTCAAAATCAATATTATATGGAAGAGTCATTGATTCCCATGGAGTAATATTTACATCAGGAGTTGGTAGGGACACGCCAGGTGTATCTCCTACATATTCAGCCAATAAATAGTAAGTATATGTAACTCCATTTTGTACCGCTGTATCGCGGAAATGTGTTTCCCAAGTGGATCCAACCTGCTCTCCATCCCTAAAAATATTGTAATGCGAAAGGCTGCTGACCAGTGGCTCATCCCAAAATAGCTGGACAAAGCTATCACCTGCCATTGCTTTCAAGGCAAAAGGCCTGTCATGTTGGGGCTGATTGTTGGGTTGAATACCGAATAAGGCTGCCTGGCCCTTTGTGAAATCCCCACCACCGTCAACCATAGCTTCCAAACGATAATAACCATCTCCTGATCCGTTCCATCCCCAGTTGAAATGGAAAAAAAACTCATCCCTGAATCCATCAATATTAAAGGCATGCCCTAATCCTTCCTCAGGATCAGTTCCACGGTAAAAAACAGGTCGTCCGTTTACAATTTCCTGACGAAGGAGCTGGACCCAATCGTTATAAGAATAGGAGCCCTTTTCCCTGAAAATCATATCAGGATTATAGAGAAAATTGTTGCTCATTGCATTTGCAGCATGCACAGAGGAGTTTGATCCGGATTCATTAGGAGCATAATTCATATAGGTACCAACCCCAACATGAAACAGTAAAAGGGCAGATGCATCCGAGGCCTCAGTGGAATACATTTGATCCCATTGATAATAAGTTGTATCAAAAACAGCTTCTACAGTTCCATATTCCCGGTGGGCTGATGGTATGTATGAGTTCTGCCCTCGTCCTTTAGCAGGCCAATCCCACTTTTTCATTATTTGCCCTAAAGCAACCGCCACGCATCCTACCGGAGCATGATGTCCGTCTTCATCAGAAGGACAATATTTGTTCCATGGATAGGATTGCCCCCATTGCGTACTAATAAGTGGTTCAACAAATTCATCGAAGCCGGGCACATCAGGAGAACCTGATTTCAGAAAACTTTTTCCTGATTGATTTGCATCCGCCAACTGCTTAGAAAAGCCCGGCAGCCATTCTCTATAGAGTGGATGTTCAGGATCCTCCGGCAACTTATTATCATGAGAGTAGCCTAAGAGAACAGGCTGACTATCATTAGAAAAAATCAGGAATCCTGAATCATTAAACCCAGCAATGTATATATTATCCCTGCCATCAGATCCGGTAAGTTTCAGCTGACTCGGGCCAATATTACTTTTAAGATTATGATATTGAGAATACCATTTCTCAGCCCAATGAAAAGCCTCACCTTTTGTCATTGACTGACTATGAAGGCTTTGGGTAACAATAAAGCAGGCCAGGCATAGTAGCCCAACCGTCAATGTAATTTTATCCCTGAATCTTTTCCTGCTCATTCCTCTCCAAGAGTAATTCCGTGTACAACAATTTATTGGGTCGGCTAAGATAATAAATTCCTGTTGCATCAAAAGTCGTCTCAAGGACAACAATCATTAGAACAATTAATTTTAGCCTTGAATTTTTGGTCTTGTTTTATAATTTGCGACATTTGCGCATTAATTTTTTAATCCAAAATTATGAAAGATTACTTCAAACAGTACCCCGATAAAGATGGTTTCTTTAAAGAATATGGCGGATCATTTATTCCTCCTGATCTTCAAGAAGAGATGAATAGAATTACTGAAGCCTATTTTACCATCAGTAAATCACATAATTTTATTTCAGAACTACGAAGTATTCGAAAGCATTTTCAGGGTCGACCAACACCGGTTTATTATTGTCAGAATTTGTCGGCAAAATATGGCGGACGTATCTACCTGAAGAGAGAAGATCTTAATCACTCAGGAGCTCATAAGCTTAACCATTGTATGGGTGAAGCCCTTCTGGCCAAGTATATGGGTAAGAAGAAATTGATTGCCGAGACTGGTGCTGGCCAGCATGGTGTTGCCCTGGCAACTGCCGCTGCTTATTTTGGCCTGGAGTGTGAGATTCATATGGGAGAAGTAGATATTATAAAAGAGCATCCCAATGTAGTTCGCATGAAGATTTTGGGTGCTACAGTAATACCTGTAAGCCATGGATTGAAAACTCTCAAAGAAGCTGTTGACTCAGCCTTTCAGGCATACTTGCAAGATCCGATTAGTACTATTTATTGTATTGGATCAGTAGTTGGTCCTCATCCTTTTCCAATGATGGTAAGAGATTTTCAACGAGTTGTGGGTATTGAAGCACAAGACCAATTTCATGAGATGACAGGCGAAGAACCTGATCATGTGGTTGCATGTGTTGGTGGTGGGAGTAATGCGATGGGCATATTCTCAGGATTCCTTGGGAATGAATCAGTTAAACTGCATGGGGTTGAACCTGCCGGAATTTCAAGTAAAACCGGAGACCACGCAAGTACCATTACTTATGGAAAACCGGGAACAATTCACGGTTTCAAGTGCTATTTATTACAAGACGAGAACGGAGAGCCTGCTCCTGTTCATTCAGTGGCCAGCGGTCTGGATTATCCTGGTGTTGGTCCGGAGCACAGTATGCTTCACGATATCAAACGCGTACATTATGGTTTAGCCAATGATGCTGAAGCAATTGATGCATTTTATGAACTGAGCCGCTTAGAGGGAATAATTCCTGCTCTTGAAAGTGCTCATGCTGTGGCATATGGACTAAAACTTGCTAAAGAAAATCCTAAAAAATCGATATTAATCAACCTTAGCGGAAGAGGCGACAAAGACCTTGATTACGTTGTTGATACATATGGATTGCCGGAAGACAATAAATAGCTACCAGGTTCTGGATACTATTTCAAATCCCGGTTATTTATGAACTAAGCCTTATCCCAATCACGATATTCCTTAGTTAGCCATGAAGGATCTCCGGTTCCTTTAGCAAATTCCAGTTTCTCCGGATCCCACTTAATGGTTTCATTGTGGTAATATAGCTGATTGATCAAATGACACCCAATTACTGTGCGCCCGCCAACTTGCTCATTGGCAATAGGTTTGGTGCGATTTTTCACCGCATCCAGGAAATCCATATAATGTGATGGACTATTGTACAACTTGATCTTTGCATCCTTTAGAAAGAGTGCTTCTGCTTTTCCCACCTCGGTGGAACAGTTTGTGTCCGGTGTTTGATTTCCGTTGAAAGCGGCCACAGTCTCTCCTTTGACAATCATTTTAAATCGACCACGATTGACCATTACTTCTCCATCGCTTCCGAAAAAGTGAACCCCAAAACCTGAATCTTTTTTGGTTACCGGTACTCCACTGGGATAGATCAAGGTAGCTTCATCATTCACAAATTTTATTTCAACCGGCCCACTATCATCGACACCCAGACCCCAGTGAGCAATATCTAAATGATGGGCACCCCAGTCACCTACTCCCCCGGTTCCATATTCCCGATAATTACGCCAAGCTGGATAATGTCTGTGTATACCTCTTGGACTAAGAACAGAATTATAGGGTCGCATAGGTGCCGGTCCGAGCCAAAAATTCCAGTCGAGTCCGGTCTCCATCTCCTCTTCGGGAAGATCACAAGGTATAGGAGGTCCGCCAAAAGCCGCATCAACATGATCAATCTTTCCAATAGCACCGTTTCGAACCAGCTCGCAAGCCACACGGAACTCCTGACTGGATCTCTGCATAGATCCGGTTTGCAATACCCTTTTATGTTTTTTTACCGCTTTCATTACATCGATAGCCTCCTGAATATTGTGTGTCAGCGGTTTTTCACAATACACATCCTTTCCCTTTTTCAGAGCAAGCTCAATGATCGTGGAATGCCAATGATCAGGAGTGGCGATACATACCGTATCAATATCATCACGTTCTAGTAACTCACGATAGTCGGAGTACACGGTACATCCCGAAGAACCCCTCTCCGGATTTTCTGTGTAAAACTTATCAACCCATTGCTGTGCGTGCGTTTGTCGGGTTTGATCTACATCGCATACAGCCAGTATTTGCACATCTGCAGCAAATCTTGACATCAGGTATCGGGATTGTATACCCATGCCAATAAAGCCCATTGTGAGTCTGCTATTGGCGCTACTTGAATTGATACATGAGGGCAGAAAGTAAGGAACAGCCACCAGGGGTCCCAAAGTTTTAAGGAAAGTTCGGCGATTTGATTTCATAGGGCAGATTAGGTTTTTTGATTTTATAAAGTTAGCGTTTTATTGTGAAAGCTGGTTTCCTTTTGTGCTTCATCAAAGAGCCAAATTCTTCTCCAGTCGCAATTACAATCATTTGAGGAATACTCCTTCTCACCAGAAGAGGTAATACAAAACGCCCCATATATAAGGATTGTTCTTGGCTTCTGAAATCTTGGAGCCGTTATAATCATAAACATAATATTTGGCTTCCATGACGGATCTGCTAGAATACGGGTATACTGAAGAGTATAAAAGTTAATCTCATAAAGCTTACTTGAGCTTGGCTGCTTTTTTAGGCCTGGCACTTGAGCCCATCATTCCCATGGCCTTAATGCCAGTTCCTTTTTTCTGAGCAATGGACATCTCTTTCTGAATGAGGGTTTGCAAAAAAGCCTTTTCAGTCTTTACTTCTAGTAGGGCTTCTGGGTCGCCAAGTTTTTCGTAAATCTTAACCTTGTCGCCCCACATTATATTATATTGCATTAAGTCAAGCTCAGTATTATTCTTAAAAGATTGTTCAACATAAGAAAGACAGTCCTTAAACTTTTCAGCATCTGTGCATGAACTGTTTAGAATGGGTCGTAAATAAATTCCTACACTGTTGAAATAATCGACGGAATCCGGTTCTCCTATTAAGGAGGCTATTTTGTCCATATAAGCATCCCAATCTGCCAGGAGTTCAAGATTCTTGAGCTGTGTTTGATCTACTATATGAGTAGTATGTTCAAATGATTTTTCAGTCATAAGATCAATCAACTTTTGGAAGGCCTCATTGTTGAAATCCTTACCGGCTTTAATCTCATAACTCAAGCCCATGGCCCAGCCAATGTACTTGCCGTAAAAGAAACTTGATGGAAAATCTTTACCGAATTTCTCCACTAAAAGGGCTTGATTATCATAAAGATACGAGAGTGTGGGACCGTGAGGATCTTTTAGTTGTTGTGCAATAATTGGGAAAATATCTTCGTCAAAATATCTATTCTCCGGTATGAGTTGCAAGTATTCTACTGCAACATCAGAGACTAATGGATCATATCCTGCTATCAGATAGTCGAGGTAGGCCTTTACGTGTTCTTCACTCTTACGGTGTCTCTTGTATTTCCTAATAATCCGATCCGTTTGTTTGGCCATTTCAGGAGCCTTTTCCGCTTCAGAAATCAGTTTATCAGCAGACATCGAGCCAACCACTTTATGCAACAATTCACCATCAGAATCTATCCAAAGAAGGGTTGGGAAGGCACTAACTCTGAATTGCTCCTTTAATTCTATTCCTTCGCCTTTTTCCATGTCGACTTTGAAATTGACAAAATTGCTGTTGAAAAAATCACCAACTGCTTTTTGTGGAAAAATATCGCGCGACAATGCTTTGCAGGGGCCACACCAAACAGTGTAACAATCTATGAAAATATTCTTTTTACTCTTTTTTGCTTCTGCTTTTATTTCTTCCCAGCTTCCATGGGAGAATGCAATTCCTTCCTGGGCATTTAAGCCTGCAAATACACCGAGCAGTACAACTAACAATACAATCTCTCTCATTCCTGTCAAATTTTCTTTAAAGTAGAGCCCATTTTTTTGGCCTGCTAAAATAGATTTTTTTTTGACAACATGGGATGGGGGTGATTTTGGAGATCAAAAAGCATGCAAAAACTCAAGGTTATTCACTTGATCGATAAGGAATAGATAGTGTGCAATTCAGTTAATTAACTGGCCATGGCCTATTCCCATATGGCGTATATTTAGACTTATTATAAACTTAATCGATTAAACCTGCTATGAAAACAATCATTTACACCACTGCAATTCTGATTATGACGGCTGTCATCCATGTTCAAGCCCAGAATTCGGCTACCAAAGGTAGCGGAGAGGTGTTCTTTTCAGAGACTTTTGACTGGGAAAATTTGGAAGATGAAAAAGGCTGGACTGCTCCTCCCGGTTATTATTTAATTGATCCAAAAGACCAGGGAACCAACTGGCAATGGTGGAAAGGACCATTTAGTGATTACCTGACCCAGGATCCGATGCTGCAATCAACCACAATGGAAGACGGATGCATTGCACTGTTCATGGAGCTTTTCAATCAAGCCGGTATGGACGAGATCAGTGTGGATAACTCGATCGTTTTTCCTCCTATTGACTGTAGTTCGCATTCTTCGGTGGTGGTCAGGTATGAGACCCATTTCATGGGCTCCTCACCGGTCGATATGTTCCTTGAAGTTTCCGTGGATAATTGGGTTCACTCAGCCTCCTTTAGTGTTAACTTCGGATGTGGTCATAAAGACCGTCCACTCGATTACCCAAAAGGGAAACCGGCCATTATGTCTTTAAATATTTCTGATGTGGCTGCTGGTATGGATAATGTTCAATTGAGGTTACACTGGATGAATTCGTCTTTTTATTACTGGGCTGTTGATGATTTTACCCTGTCCGAAGCATACGATAATGACCTGAGAATTGGTTACCTTCAGATGGAATGGAACGACCAGGATCCGAATACCAGCATG
This sequence comes from uncultured Porphyromonadaceae bacterium, assembly GCA_964467485.1. Classification (GTDB taxonomy): domain Bacteria; phylum Bacteroidota; class Bacteroidia; order Bacteroidales; family UBA12481; genus JAUVKA01. Next base: position 14,304 of record CAYXQX010000039.1, read on the forward strand.
GCCTGGATTCATGATATTCCAAAGTCTCAACTCGACGGAAGTAACGGTTTCTTTAACTTTCAGTCTCCGGTTGTGAATTTTGGCGAAAGCGAACTGGATGGTGTTTATCTTGACTTGGACATTACCAAGAATGGAAGCAGTGTGTTTCACAGGACATCACCCGAACAATATCTTGATGTGTTGCTTAACGATACTGTAACGATTGAAGAAACATACACCCCGGTAGATTTCGGACATTACAAGGTTAGCATGGAATACAAATCCGACATGGCTGATGACTATCCTTCCGATAACAAACGTGAAGCATTTTTTAATGTAAGCGATAGTATTTATTCACGTGCCGACGACACCAATGAACTGAGCTGGTCTTTTACCAAAGAACGGTATAATATCGATTCCGAAGCCAATGTTGAATTCTTCAACGGTACCATTTTCCCGATTTTCAATGATTGTGAAGTCAGCTCCATTTCGGTATTTATTGGCGGTGGTAAGGCAGATGAATTAATTGATTACAAATATTCACTGTATTTTGTCCCGGAAGAAGAAGAAGAAGGTGAAATCCCATATGAGCTCATGAGCACTCAATGGATTACACTTGATTCCGCTGATTTCAATACCTGGGTAACGATGCCTCTGGAAAAAGACGGAGAATCAGAATTCCTGTATAAGGGAGATCTG
>CAYXQX010000040.1:0-14738 GCA_964467485.1 uncultured Porphyromonadaceae bacterium
AAAGAGATAATACTTCCCGTGAGTCGGAATTTCCGCTAGGGTAAACACCTATGATCAAATGAGAAAGCTAAGCATAGCAATGGCTTTGACATCAGGATTATTCCTGTCGTCATGCACTGTAAATGAATCATCCAGTTTCAACATCATACCTGCTCCACAGAATCTGGAAGTGGGTTTAGGAAACTTCACTATTAAAGCAGAAACCCAGATTCTGGTTTTTGGCGATCTGGATAAATACAAAAATGAAATTAGTCTTTTCAATGAATGGCTGAAAACGGATTTATCATATAATTTTACTGATAATCCCGACCGGAGGGACAACACAATACTGATTGCTCAGATCCCGGAATGGCAGGATCAACAAGAACGTTATAAGCTTGAAGTGGGCAAATTCGGTATAAAAATCTTAACAGGTGGTCCGGCAGGAGCTTTTTACGCCTTTCAGACAATTAGGCAACTTATCGAAACCGGAAGCGGAAGCGGAGAGCTTGAAATCCCAGCAGTTGAGATAAAGGACTATCCCGAGTTTGAATGGAGAGGCCTGATGCTCGATTGCAGTCGCACCTTCTTGCCCCTTGATTATCTCAGAAAACAAATCGACCTTCTCTCATACTATAAGATGAATATGCTGCACCTGCATCTTACCGATGATCAGGGTTGGAGAATTGAAATAAAGAAATATCCTGATTTAACCTCTACCTGTGCCCAATATGCTCCAAAATATTCTGATCAGCATGGTGGATTCTATTCCCAGGAAGAAATGAAGGAACTGATTGACTATGCCTCTCAAAGACATATTACAATTGTTCCTGAAATAGAGATGCCAGGCCACTCCTCAGAGATTTTTGCTGCCTATACCGAATTATCATGTACCGGCGAAACATCTGAGATATTTCCCTTCTTCTCAGGCCCTGGAATTACAAACCAAATCCTGTGTGCAGGGAAAGAAGAAGTATTTGTGTTTCTCCAAAATGTTATCGATGAGGTAATTGATATCTTTCCCTCAGAATATATTCATATTGGTGGTGATGAAGCCCCAAAACACGATTGGGAGAATTGCCCCGATTGTCAGAGAAGGATGAAGGAGGAAGGTTTGGCTGATGAACATGAATTGCAGAGTTATTTTATCTCCAGGATGACTGAATACATCCATTCAAAAGGCAGGAAGGTCATTGGCTGGGATGAGATTCTGGAAGGCGGACTTGCCGATGGAGCTGCTGTTATGTCGTGGCGCGGTATTGAAGGTGGTATTGCAGCTGCAGAGATGGGTCATAATGTTGTAATGTCACCAACCTCACATTGTTACATAGACTATTCTCATAGCACAACATCAGTAGAAAAAATATACTCTTTCAATCCTATTCCTGATGACCTTGATGATGATCAGGAAGACTTTATCCTTGGTGGACAAGCCAATATGTGGACTCATATCGACAGAGATCAGGTTTCCATGGATAGGCAAATATGGCCACGGACTATTGCTTTAGCCGAGGTTCTGTGGTCGGATTCAGGTGACAAAGACTGGACGGATTTTAGTGAACGGCTGGATAGGCATTATCCACTATTGGATTCAATGAAAATGTGGTATTACCATGACAGTCTGGTTTACTATCCTGCAAATGAGGACGATCCAATAAACAAAATCAGACCAGAAAGATATGCTTTTGATTTTCATGGATTTAATGGCATAAACTTCAATCATCATGGTATGGCCTGCAAGATTGTTGCACCTGAAGTTCCTGCAGAAGGCCTGCCCTGGATCTGGCGTGCCCGTTTTTGGGGACATGAGCCACAGCTGGACATTGCTCTGCTTGAAAAAGGGTATCAAATAATGTATTGCGAGGTTGGAAATCTGTATGGCAATTCCGAGGCCATACGTCGTTGGGACAGCTTCTATTCTGCAATGCAATCTCTTGGTTACTCCGAAAAGGTAGTCCTGGAAGGAATGAGCCGCGGAGGGATGATAATTTACAACTGGGCCGCTGCCAATCCGGAGAAGGTATCGTGTATATATGCAGATGCGCCCGTACTTGACGGAACCAGCTGGCCGGGAGGCAAGCTAATTGCTAATGGAAAAGTCAGCACAGGAAAAGGAAGTGCCGGTGATTGGAAGCGCTTCCTTGATGCATTTGAAATTCAGAATGAGGATATTAAATTGGCAAAAGCATCATCACCTATCAGCAAGGCCAGGATAATTGCTGAGGCTGGGATCCCATTGATCCATGTTATTGGTGAGGCTGATATTGTTGTTCCTCCATCAGAGAACACCGACAAATTTGAGAAAGATATTCTCAGGTATGGCGGTAAAATCAAGGTGATACGCAAACCCGGGATAGGGCATCATCCTCACAGTTTGAAGGATCCGGCGGTGATATTGGAATTTATTTTGGCAAACAATTCGTAGAGACAGATTACATCTGTCTCATGTTGATGTGGGACATGTGATGGACACGTGTTGTGGGATACATGTTATGGGACGCATGTTATGGGACGCATGTTATGGGCGCGTGTTATGGATGCGTGTTATGTGGGGCGCAGGTTGTGGGCGCGTATGGTACGCAGGTTATAATGCGAACAAGGAGACGCATGTGATGCGTCTCTACAGGAATGTATTTTGTTTTCCTGCCTTTAATTCCAGCTCTTTCACTTCACCCATGTATTTCACCTTTACCATACCATCTTTTTCAGAAAGAATCTCCGCCTTTATCAAGGCCCCGTTTTCCCATTCCATATCAACCACATATCCTCCACGGGCTTTTAGTCCGGTAATCTTTCCTGTTTCCCATTCTTTGGGCAAAGCAGGCAAGAGGTGAATAACACCGGCATGACTTTGGAGCAGCATCTCTGCTACTCCTGAAGTGGCGCCAAAATTTGCATCCATCTGAAAGGGAGGATGCTGTCCGAACATATTGGGCGATGTGCTTTTTGTTAAAACAATTTTTAAATTGCTCAGCGCTTTTTCTGCCTCCTGCAGTCGGGCATATTGGTTGATCAGCCAGGCGGCACTCCAGCCGGTATGGCCCCCACCGTTGGCAATTCTGTAATCCAGTGACTTGCCGGCTGCTGCTGCAAGATCAGGTGTTTCTTCCATATTGATCTGGCCACCCGGATGCAAGGCAAAAAGGTGAGAAATATGTCGATGTCCGGGTTCAACCTCAGGAAATTCCTGCGCCCACTCCATCAAACGTCCGTCTGAACCAATCTTTGACCCGGCAAGGTTTGCATGAGCATCTGAAACCTGAATAGCAAATGCATCTGCTATACCTAATTCGTCTGAAGCCATAAGATAGTCCTTGAATAACTGCCATATAACTTGCTGATCATGAGTAGGACCCATGCTAATCTGACTTTTACTTCCATCAGGAGCTATAAACGAATTTTCTGGCGACACTGCCGGCCCGGAAACAAGTTTCCCAGTCTGGGGGTCCGCAGAAAGCCAGTCCATGTAAAACTTAACTGAGCCTCTCAGTACAGGATACATTCTCTTCAAGAATTTAAGATCGCCGGTATAAGCGTAGTGATCACCTATATGCTGACAAACCCAGGCACCGGCGCCTGTATGCATTCCCCAGCTGGCAGCCTCACCGGGGGAGGTGTAACCCCAAACATTAGTGATGGGATGAACAACCCAACCTTTGTTCTTATAATGAATCTGTGCCGATTTTTTGCCTGGCTCAACAAGCGATTCAATAAGGTCGAAGTAAGGCATGTGCATCTCCGAAAGGTTAGTGATCTCAGCCGGCCAGTAATTCATCTCAATATTTACATCAGTATGATAATCCCCATTCCAGGGAGTCTGGATCTTATTCGTCCATACACCCTGAAGGTTGGCTGGCAGACAGCCCGGGCGTGATGAGGAAATCAGGAGATAGCGTCCATATTGAAAACAAAGCTCAACTAAATGTGGATCACTCTGTGTTTTTTTAAAGCTTATGATTCTCTCATCAGTTGGAACCTCCACAATCTCTTCGCTGGTAAGATCAAAGCTTACACGACTATAATAATTTCGATATTCTTCAATATGAGACTTAAGCAACTTTTTATAAGATTTCCCAAGTGCCTTTTCAATATTTTCATTTGTAATGTTCACATAATCCCGACCCTTATAATCAGGATAATCCAAAACATAATCCGTTGATGCCGAAAGAAAAAGTATTACTTCATCAGCATTCTCAACTATTATCTTATCTCCCTCGTAGCTTATTGTTCCTTTCTTACTAACAGCCTTTAACCTTGCCATATATTGAAGGTTCTCCCCCCCTTTACCATCTGACAGGGCTCCAGACATTATCAACTGCTCATTTTCTGTATATGATTTGAAGCGTTCGGGCCTATCCAGAGTACATGTGAAAGAAATTTGTCCGGCTTGATCGGCTGTAAACCTGGCCACCATCACCTGATCAGGATAAGAAGAGAATATTTCCCTGCTGAAATTGACATCACCCTGACTATAATTCACCCTTACAATCGCCTCCTCAAGATCAAGCTCTCTGTAATAATTTTCATATCCTGATTTTTTTCCAAAATTTATCCTGAGATCTCCCAAAGTCTGAAAACTACCGAAAGGCACATCTGCTCCGCTTCCATGACCGGATCCTGCTCCCATACAAACCTGGGTTTGGTTGGTTAGCTCAGTAGCTTCCTTATATTTCCCTTTAAAAAGAAGCCTCCTGATTTCAGCCTGAGCAGGATATGCATCGGGGTTATCATTTTCATTTGGGCTACCCGACCACATACTTTCTTCACTCAATTGTATTCTCTCCTGATTAACATCACCAAAAACCATCAGTCCCAATGATCCGTTGCCAAGAGGCAGAGCTTCTAACCACTCAGCATCATCCTTCCAACTTCTGGGCTGATCATCTTTGCTCGCATCTGCAGGTTGATCATACCACAGCTTCATGGCTTCACCTCTTTCGGGTGTTTTTGAACATGCCGCAAACCCAATAAGGATCGCAAATATTATTGATAAATTTTTCATTTTGACGATATTAATATTGTATTAACCATTGGTAGAGACAGATTACATTTGTCTCCTCTCCGCACCTATTTCAACATAGCAATTGTCCTGAATATAACGTGGGCAAATTTGGTATAAGGTAGATATAAAACCACCAACCATACCAGAACCAGGTGTACAAAATATAAATAATAAGCCCATGGTGACCAGTCCATGAACCGGGCTAATTCTACTATTCCTCCTGATATTGCCAGAAGAAAAAGATTGATCAGGAAAAACCAGTCGGTATACTGTCCTGCTTTGGAGCCTGATGGATTTTTAAATCTATTAATAGCCAGGAAAACTATTCCAATAGCCAGACTCACCCCTGCCAGGTTTCCGGCAATTTTCACCGGATGGAAAAATGGCATCGGATATTCGAAAAAGATGGTTGCCAGAATGGCAAAAAGAGTCACCACCAAGAGCATCATAAATCCCCCAAACACCATATAATGACCAATATAGCGAAAGCGGTTTGTTGTGCAGCTTCGAAAGTCCTTCTGGATAAAAATCTCCCACATTCGTTTAAGAGTGCTCCTTTTTTCAACCCGCAACGCATCGGAGCGAAGCAGAGATCCCGATTTATCGGGAGAACCCGCAACCCGCAACCCGCTATAAAACTTCTTCACACTACCCACCATCAATATAACAAGAATGAGCACTAGCACCGAAAACGATCCATTCAGCCATTCATGAGGGAAAAAATGGGAATAATCCACCGGCCCTTCCGGGATTTTAAGTGTCCCGGCCAAAGCTATAATGCCTGCAATTATTAATGCGGGTATCATAATAAGGAGGGGTAAATATTTTGGAGACTGCAGCCATCTACCCAAAAAACGTGGTCGGGCGAAGTGCTGGTAGGCATAATTTCTTGCAGATGCCATCACATCGGCCGGTCGCACATCTCTGGGGCATGTAGCTGAACAATCGCCACACTGATGACAAAGCCAAATATCTTCATCAGCCATCAGTCGATCCTTCAGTCCCCAGCCTGCCCAGATCATTTCCTTCCTGGGAAAAGGGTTTTCATCAGGAGAAAGATCACAAACAGCTGTACAGCTACCACACTGCATGCATATGGATAGATCAGAGCCACTGTCCTTCTTCAGGAACTCGATGAAGTCGATATCAGGATTTATTCTTATAGTTTCCATGCCCATTTTACATGTCTTTAAATGGATTAGGACCTATCAACTCAATCTCCTCCATATAGTCGTTGATCAAAGCAGGAATCTTATCAAACTCATCAATCTCAATAAATTCCGTTCTGATTCGCTCAGGTTCAAGCATCATTGTCTGCAGTGTTTCCTGTAGATTTTCGCCCCGGGTTTCAGTCAGTTCACTTCCCTGAATAAAATGGCACTGATAATCATCTCCCGGCTTACAACCTATCTGCATTATGCCATCAAATCCTCTTGAGAGGGCATCTGATATCCAAATCTTGTTTACTGAGCCAATGCATCTTACCGGGATAATTCTTACAAAGGGGCTGTATTTCAGGCCTTTCATCCCAGCCATATCAAAGGCAGGGTAGGCGTCATTTTCACACAAGAACACAAGCACCCGCGGTTTCTCTTCGAACTCATCAGGCACTTCAATTGCCTTGATCATAGCTGATACCGACTGAATAGAGAAATCTTTAAAGCTGATAACTCTCTCCGGGCACGATCCCATACATATTCCACAACGCCTGCAGCGAGAAGGGTTAGGCAAGGGAGTGCCTTTCTCTGTTTCATCGTAGGCACCAAATGGACATTCCTCCGTGCAGCGCTTACAATCGGTGCATCTCTGCATATAAAGCTCCGGATAGCTTTGATCACCTGCACGCGGATGGACAGCCTCACCTCTTTTAGTTGCTTCTACACATTGGATAGCTTTCAGCATTGCGCCACCTGCATCTTCCATGCTATCACTAACGGTAAGCGGTGCCCTCACCGATCCTGCAGCATAAATACCCGTTCTCCTTGTCTCATAGGGAAAACAGATGAAATGAGAATCGGGGAAATCATATTTAAGAGTAGGTAGTCCGGGTCCCTGCTTGTAAGAAAGCTTAAGATCTTCGGAGTTTCTTGGCGTCATTCCAACTGCCAGTACCACCAGATCAGCAGCAATATCCATATCGCTGTAAACAAGACTATCCTTAATATTCACCAGAAGCTGATCATCTTCAGCTATAATCCCGGCCACTTCACCTTTTGTGAGAAAAATCCGACTGTCTTTTTGCACTTCCAGGTAGTAGTTTTCACTCATACCCGGCATCCGGATATCCTTATAGATGATGAATACATTTGCATCCGGGTTAGCCTCACGAACATATTGGGCCTGCTTTAATGAGGTACCACAACAAACTGATGAGCAGTAAGGAAGATGATCCTTATCTCTGGAACCTGCACATTGAACAAAGAGTACATTCTTAACCGGCTTTCCATCAGAGGGCCTCTTGAACGAACCCTTCCCGGCCGTCTTTTCAAACTCTACCGAGCTGATCACATCTGTGTGATCCTTATATCCTAAATTAGCCACTCCGCTGGGGTCATATGGTTCCCAACCCGTAGCCAAAACAATAGCTCCAACCGTTTTGCTTATTTCCTCCCCACCCCGACTCATCCTAACACAAAAGGCACCCGGCTGTCCGGATATATCAATGATCTCTGTATTAGTTAGTAAGGAGATATTTTTTTCCTGATGTAATGCTTCCAGGGCAGGAGCCAGAATAGGATCCTGTGGTCTGGTCCAGGGGCTTTGCATTGGAATTTGCTTATACAAATCATTTAGCCAACCACCTGCTTTTTCTTCCCTCTCTACCAATGTTATCTTGTAGCCTGCTCTTGCTCCTTCTGTGGCGGCAGTGATACCGCTTATTCCTCCTCCCAGAACCAATATTTCTTCACTGGCTTTGTCAGGAATAAATGGAGTAGGTAAATGGGTGTTTTCCAGCTTTGCCAAACTCATCCTCATCATATCCTCGGCCAGCATCTGGGTGTCCTCGTCCCCTGGCTCATGACTCCCAACTACCTGTTCCCGCAGATTCACCCTCTCAATCTGAACATCAGGATTAAAACGGAATTCTTCTGTTTTAGCCCTCGGTGAACAAGCTGCAATAAGAACTTTGTTGAGCTTACCATCAGTGATGCTCTTTTTGATAACCTCTATCCCTTCGGGATGACACAGATTGGCCTGCTCAATACAATTCCCAAACCTCACTGCTTCTTCAGCTATTTTGACCAATCCGGAGGTATCAATGCAATCCTTTATCCCACATGATGTGCAGATAAAAACGCCTGTGTTTTTTCCTTCCTCACTCATTTGTCAGCAGTTTTTAGTGAGGCAATAGCTTTCAGTGCAACACCGGTAGCCTGCTTCAGACTGGCAGAAATATCCAGGGGTTTCCCGGCACATCCTGCCAGGTACATCCCAGCAGGCAGCTCAGCAGGGGTTTCATAATCAGACTGAACACTAAAATTATCTGTTATAATTCCTGATGGTATTATCCCTGTAGCCAAAACAACCAGGTCGGCTGTATATATTTTTTTCTTTCCTGATAAAACATCCTCTGCCATCAATTTAAGGCCTCCATCACTATCCTTAAGTATTGAGGCCACTTTACCTTTTAGCAAAGCGATAGATTTGTTTTCCTCCACCCTGTTGAGAAACGCTTCGTTTCTTCCAGTCACCCTTAAATCAATATAATGTATACTGATTTTTGCATCAGGAAGAACTTCCGCCAAGTTAAGGGCCTGCTTCATGCTCGCTGAGCAACAAACTCCTGAGCAATAAGCCAGATGATTATGATCGCGTGATCCTGCACATTGAACAAAAGCAATTTTTTCAGGTGCCCTGCCATCAGATGGACACTGAATCATGCCTGCAGTTGGGCCGTTAGGCGCTGCCAGTCTCTCCATCATCAGACTGGTAATAACATCAGGATGCTGACCATATAAAAGTGAATCCAATTTGTTCGCGTCATAGGCCTTCCAGCCTGTTGCATAAACAACTGAACCCACCTCAAGAGAGGTCTCAATTGGCTTGGCCTTAAGGTCAATTGCATGATAATTACAGACTTCCACACACTTATTACAGGATTCACCCCGACAAGCATCAACATCAATTGTATAAAGAGCGGGAAAAGCTAAATCATGGGGCAGATAAATTGCTTTAGTGAAATCCATGTCCTGGTTAAAACTGTTCTTTCTCTCTTCGGGGCATACTGTGGTGCAATCGCCACAAAGAGTACACTTATCATTGACGAAGCGGGGAGCAGTAATCAGATTTACCTCAAAGTTACCTTCCTCACCCTCTACAGCTTTCAGTTGTGTTCCGGTAAGAACCTTAATCCTGGAATTCTGCTTTATACGTCGGAAATTAATCTCCATCCCACAATAAGGAGGACAAAGTTTTGGGAAATATTGGTTCATCTCGATAGCATGACCCCCAAGATATTCTTCCTTCTCAACAAGTACCACCTCATACCCAACTTCTGCAGCTTCAATGGCAGTAGTCATGCCACTAATCCCTCCTCCCACAACAAGAATTTTTTTACTTCCAGGGAATACCTGATAGCTATTTTGTTCCTTTTCCTCCATTAAATTTCTGGATCTACTAAATCAATAATATCTCTTTTGATCATTTCCCATTCCTTCGTTTCCGGATTCCACTTGCAGTTAGCAAAACATTTCCAGTCCTCCTTCATCTCGGGGAAATCGGTACGGAAATAATACCCCGGCCAGCGTGTTTCTTCTCTAAAAAGAATAGTTCTCAGATGCGATTCGGCCTGCCACATACGGTGTATATTCTCCCAACAGCGCATCAGCTCATGTGTATCTTCAGCAGCCAGCTTCAATGCATCTTCCTTCATAAACTCCAGAAATGTCATTCCCCTATCTAAAAGAGCTTTTGATGTACGAAACGACGATCCGGCACCACCAACATACTCATCCATAATTTTTTGAAGCCTGAACATAAACATCTGCGGCTTGATGAAATTAGGATTAACATTTGGATCTTCAGTATAAGAACCATGTTCAGCAAAAATCTCCATCGGCAGGAAGGTCTCTTTTTTCATCTCTTCAAGCGCTTCATTGCTGATTGTTGTAAAATCAGGATTATCGACACAAAAAGCCGCTGCTCCTTTTCCTGCTATTCTACCCTCCGTAAATGATCCTGATGAAAACTTATGACTCGATGCACCAGAGGCATCACCGGCAGCAAAAAGGCCTTTTACTGTAGTCATGTTAGGATATCCCCAATGATAACTTTCGGGGGCAAGATCCTCTGGTCCACTCACCCAGGCTCCGGAAGCACCGGAATGAGAACCGATAAAATATGGCTCACAGGCTGCGATCTCGGAGGGTGTCTCCTCCGGTTTAACATTTGTCGAAGCCCACAGAAGAGCCTGACTGATAGTCATATCCAGAAAATCCTCCCAGGCTTCAGCCTCAAGTTTCTTCAGTGTTCTCTTGGCAGTTTTCTCATCTTCAGCCTCATCCACAATCTTTTGGATGGCCTCTTCGGTACGCATATAAATAGGTCCTTTGCCCTCATTTACCTCCAACATCATCAGGTGATTTCTGAGATTGGCAGGGGTAGGCTTGGCATTTCCGTATGGAAGCCATTTCTGTAGCTCATCCTTACGGGTTTCCATATAATCTTCGCCCAGGGAGTTGGTTGCCTTAGCTTTGAACAGCAGGAACCAGGCACCAACAGGGCCATATGCATCTTTGAACCGTACCGGGACAAACCTTACTTCCTGACAGGTCATTTCTGCACCCGATTTCAGGGTGAAATATGTACTGGCTCCCGAATTGAATGGAGGATACCATGATCGTCCGAGCCCTTCACCAACCGATTTGGGTTTGAACACATGAACGGCACCGCCCATGACATCCAGAACAGAATTGGCCTCAAAAACATAAAATTTCTTTTCCCTTACACTGAAACCAACGGCACCTGTACAACGATCACCATCCATAATTGGATTGGTAATAAATACCCTCTCAAAATACTGTCCCTTATCACCCAGTTCTTCGAGTGCCTTCTTAGCCGCTTCAGCAACAATAGATTTGTACGACTCCCCATTGATCATTATCTGCCATCTGCCCTCATGGACATACTTGCCTTCTTCATCTTTCCATATTGGCAAGCCCCATTTTTCAAAAAGGTGAACTGATGAATCCACATGTCGACCAATATTAGCCACAAGATCATCCCGGGCAACCCCCATCAGGTCGTTTTTCACGTACTTAACATAATCACTCAGGGTGTTATCTCCGTCCTTCAGTCCCAGGTACATGTTGATAGCCGACAAACCCATGGCAACTGCACCACTGCGATCCATTGAAGCTTTGTCGACCATTGCAACCGATAGATTATTCTTTTTTGCCCAGTGAGTTGCCTCATAAGCGGCACCACATGCTGCCATTCCACCACCAAGAATCAAAATATCCGTCTTAACCCTTATCGTTTCGTAACTTTCTGTAATTCCCATATCTCTAAAGTTTTGACAGGTCATCCATGCCTGTGGATTGAGGTTCAGTTCTTAATAAAGGGCTTTTCAGATCATCGGATCCCGTATCAAATCCCCCATCAGGGACAGCTGTTCCCTCAGGTATTGTTCGGGTCTTGAAACGAAAACGTTTAAGCTCTCCATTCCGGAATTTTACCGACCACATTATGGCATCGGAGCTTCTCATTGGCTGAACCACTCCGCCCAAAGGCATAAAATCGGCATATCCTCTTATTTCAATGGCTTGATTAGGGCACATCTTTACACAATTATAGCATTCCCAGCACATATCAGGAGCCCTGTTATAAGCCTTCATCTTATCCTTGTCCAGGGCCATAAGGTCGTTAGGACAAACGTGCATGCAGGCAGTCCTGTCTTCCGCCTTACATCCGTCGCATTTATTTGAGATCACAAAACTCGGCATATCGTATAGTTTAGGTTCAAAATCAAGTCAAAAAAATTGACCGGTCTAAAATACAAATAATGGGAGGACAAGAAATTGGAGGGGCTAAAATGGAGTGGTTCTAAATAAAATGGGGAATTGGAGAAGTGGGCATGAAAAGGTGACGGATGACAGGTGACGGAAAGGTGACCGTAGAGACGCATAATTGCGTCTTTTGATGGCACCAGGAAAAAATATGTTTAGAGGGTATCCAAAAAAAATTCCTTTCCTTTACATCTGAAAAACAAACCCAATACAATGACAAAGCATTTACTCACCATCGCATTGACATTCATTAGCTTATCCGGATTCTCTCAGATAGCCCCCGAAAAGGTTTTCTGGCAGGAAGATTTCTCTGCAGGCAGCCTGCCTGAGGGATGGACTACAATTATGGAAAACGATTCGGCCGTAAACTGGATGGTTACCGACCAGCCTTTCCCCGGATCACCGGGAAGAAATTACCAGGCGCCTCCAATCGCTTCGTCCAGTCGTGGCTACCATCTACAGATTGCTCCCGGTATTAAAACTGGCAACAACACGCGTGCCTGGAGAAATGCAAAAATGTGGCCAAATGCTTATGTGGCTACACCTGCCATCGACTGCTCAAAAAACCAATCTGTGGTACTGAGCTTTCAACAGAATTTCTTCTGGCACAGGAGGGATGCGGACAGAGGAGCCGGCCTTTTTGTTGAGGTAAGTAATAATGGAACCGACTGGATTGAGTATGATGTCAGAAACGGGATCAGAGCCGGTAATGATTGTCCCAATCCAATGGATGTTGAGCTTAACATAACACGAACAGCCGCAGGTCAAAAAACTGTTTTTCTCCGCTTCCATTGGAAAGGTCTTCAGAGATGGTACTGGATGGTGGATGATGTTAAATTATCAGAAGCATTTGACGCCGACCTGCTAGCCCACAAACTATCTTCACATACTGAATCAGGAAACATATTTGGTACTAATGACGAATTGGTATTTCAAGTAGTCAATCTGGGTGCTTATGATATTACGAAAAACTTCGATTGCTTTCTGCAAATCGACCAACGTGAGCCACTGAAGGTAAATGTACAAGCCAGCAAAAAAGAGCCCATCAGGATAATTGACACACTTGATGTTACTTTTAAGAACATTGATCTCACTGATATCGGGATACATAAAGTTAAATTCTATTCTCAATTACCCGGTGATAACAGGCTTGAGAACGACAGTATCTCGGAAGTTCTTTACTCAGGAGCCTACTCCCTTGGAGAAATCACTGCTTTTAAAAAGGGTAGCAAAGAATTCGAAATAGCATGTCATCAGGCTAAATTAAAATTACAATTCCTGAGGAACGATATTTTCAGGATATGGATGGCCTATGATGGTGAATTTACCAACCCTGCAGGAGATGATATTGTAATTAATACTCCTGATGAAAACGTAAACGTAAAGTATAGTGATCAGGAAGAATATCATCTTTTTGAGACTGCCGATCTCGCCCTGAGAGCATACAAAGACACACTTAGATTTGCCTTATACCGAGCCGACAATAAAACGCTGGTTTGGGAAGAAGCGCAAGGAATGACTTACGGTAAAGAAACTGTTCAGTATCTGAAAAGAGGAGAGAAGGAATATTTCTACGGAGGTGGGATGCAGAATGGACGATTTTCTCATCGTGATGAAACCATCAAGCTCACGATCGACTATGATTGGGAAGATGGTGGAAACCCAAATCCTGCTCCCTTCTACATGAGTACCAATGGTTATGGTGCTCTTAGAAATAACTATGCACCTGGCGAATACTCTTTTGGCGATACTGTAACATTAACTCATAGAGAAGCAAGATTTGACTGCTACTATTTTGTTGGAGATGGGTTGAAAGGTGCTCTTGGTGATTACACCGACCTTACCGGCAAACCCTTTATGCCACCACGCTGGGCCTTGAGCTACGGTGATGCCAACTGCTATAACAGGGGTGCGAAAGCCAACATTAAAACGGTTGGAAGCACAGGTACAGGTTTTGGTGGGACCACTCCTGATGTAATCAAGCTTATTGCTGATGAGTATATAAATCACGACATGCCGCGTGGGTGGATACTACCCAACGACGGTTATGGATGCGGATATACCAAGCTTGATTCGGTGGTAATGGAGCTTCATAAAAAAGGATTCATGACAGGCTTATGGACGGAGAATGGAGTAGAAAAAATTGCCAATGAGGTAGGAAACCTTGGATCCCGCTTATGCAAGCTTGATGTAGCCTGGGTAGGTGCCGGATACAAATTCGCTATCGACGGAGTAAGAGATGCTTACAATGGAATTGAAAATAATTCTGATGCCAGGGGATTCATATGGTCGGTTTGTGGCTGGGCCGGAACACACAGACATTCAACCGTTTGGACTGGCGACCAGAGTGGTACATGGGATTATATCAGATGGCATATTCCTACCGTAATTGGATCCGGGTTATCAGCTCAGAATGCTGCCACAGGTGATGTGGATGGTATTTTCGGGGGAAGTGACTCTACTTACGTCAGAGATCTCCAATGGAAATGCTTCACCCCGATCTTTATGTCTATGTCGGGTTGGGCAAGCAACAATAAGAATGGTATCAAAGATAAGCAGCCGTGGCTATTCGGTGAGCCATTCACCAGCATCAATAGAAAATATCTCAAGCTCAAGCAAAGGTTAACCCCTTACATGTACACTTTGTGCAACGAGGCCTATCAAACAGGCGTTCCTTCAGTACGGGGATTAATTCTTGAATATCCTGATGATCCCGTTACCTGGGGCAAAGCCACCAAGTATGAATATCT
>CAYXQX010000041.1:0-14505 GCA_964467485.1 uncultured Porphyromonadaceae bacterium
ACCTGTCACCCGTTGTTTCCTCAAAGTACAACAACGTAGTTGAAAATAAACCCCACAATAATGATCCCTATGGCAACCACCCCTACGAAAACAGTAATTAACTGCCATTTGAGGACTTTTTTAAGTATGATTATCTCGGGGAGGGAGAGGCCGATTACCGACATCATGAAAGCCAGGGCTGTACCAAGTGTTACGCCTTTTTCGATAAGAACACTAACAATAGGGATTATTCCGGCTGCGTTGGAATAAAGGGGTATTCCAACAAGGATGGCTAATGGTACAGAATACCAATGTTGATTCCCCAGGGCTTCGGCCAGATAAGCATCCGGGACAAATCCGTGAGCTCCTGCGCCTACCGCAATACCCAGGAGTATATAAATCCAAATCTTTCCAACTATCTCCTTAACAACATCAAATCCAGCCTGAATTCTTTGGCTGATAGAGAGTGAATTTTCAATTGACTGATTAGTTTTTGCCCTGGTTTTATATACCCATTCGGCCACATACCTGGATAGTTTTAGTTTTTCAAGTATGAAACCTGCTATGATAGCTACTGACAAGCCGGTGAGCACGTAAATTATGGCCACTTTCCAGCCGAATAGCCCGATTAGCAATACCAGGGCTACTTCATTAATCATTGGAGCAGCAATTAGGAATGAAAAGGTTACACCTAGTGGAATACCAGCCTCAACAAATCCAAGGAAAAGAGGTATGGCTGAGCAGGAGCAGAATGGGGTAACAATACCCAATAGTGCAGCCATGACGTTGCCTGTAAAGAGTGATTTGCCTTCAAGAGCCTTCCTGGTTTTTTCAGGAGAAAAGAATGTCCTGATAATGCCGACAATGAAGATGATCAGCACCAAAAGCATCATTACTTTTGGGACCTCAAAAATGAAGAACCTAATTGCCTCAGTCAGGTGTTTTTCAGGCTCAAGTTGAAGAACCCTGAATACAATGAAATCACTTATCTCTTGAAGATTTAGGTAGATAATCACCCAAATAGGGACTATTGCCAAGAGTAGATATATTTTGTTTTTTAGCATGATAAGCTAGAACCAAACTGTTATGATGTAGTAAATCCCAATTCCGATAAACAGTATTGCCACGATTTTCCGAAACCAATATTCAAATATTTTAATCTTCTTGTAAACCGTCCCAATACCTGATACGGTATAAGCAATCAGCCAGGCAAATAAAATAACCGGTATGCCGGTTGCAATTGCAAAAACTACAGGAAGATATAATCCTGATGCAGTGCTCATAGTCAGGGGGATAAGCATCCCGAAATATAGGACTCCGCTGTATGGGCAAAAAGCCAGAGCAAATATTACTCCAAGTAGAAAAACATCCCAGTAAGTGCGTTTGGTTTTATTTTTAATTCCTTCCGATAGTTTAGAAAATGCAGGAAAACTGAACTTAATAATCCCTAACATTAATACCCCTATGATAAGCATTAGTGGGCCGATAATTCTTGGTCCATACTGCTGAAAAAGGCCTGAAATTTGAAATGTATCTGCTCCCAAAACGAGAACTATTGCTATCATAGTATATGCGAAGGTTCTACCGAGGGTATATATTAATCCATTGTAAAAAACCCTGTTCTTCCGTTCAATGTCCTTCCCGATAAATCCAATTGCGGTAATATTGGTTGCCATTGGACAGGGACTGATTGCTGTCATCAATCCAAGCAATAAGGCGGACAATAAGGGAGCAGAGGAATTCGCATATAAATTGCTAAGAAGTTCTTCCATCTCTTATATAAGGTCGTCGATGTTCTTTTTCAAAACCTTGTGGAACTTTTCCGGATTGTTTCTGGCGTTCAAAAAGCCCTCACTTGTAAGGTTGATTTGTTTTGCACCTTTGATCAGCATCAGAGCCTGGCCAGAGATGTTGAGTTTCTTTGCAAACTTCTTATCTGCTTTCTCATCAAGATTAAGCGACTTAAATGTTATTTCGCCTTTTTCCATCTGACTGCCATACAGCTTTTCTAGTAAGGCCTTGGTTTCATTTTCAACAGCATTACAGGTTGCGCATCGCTTGTTGAAATGGGAGTAGTAAACTTCTAATTTACCATTGACTTTATCATTTGTTTGTGCGCCACACGTTAAGAAGGCACCCATCATCAAGATTGTAAGTATTCCTGCTTTAATTGTTTTCATAATATTATGCTTTTTGGCTAAGTATTATTTTTAATTCCGAAACCCTAGGCAGCTGCCCGCTTAACACTACTTCCTCATTAATTACCAAACCCGGTGTTTGCATTATGGCATACTCCATTATTTGCTGAATATCTTCAACTTTCTCAATTGTAGCTTCCAGATTAAGTTCTTCAAGAGCTTTTCTGGTTCTTACCTCCAGATGTTTGCATTTTGCACATCCTGTACCTAAAACTTTGATGTTCATCTTTTTCTTGATTGGTTTATTTGTTTTTCGTAGATCGTAGAAATACGAACTAATTTGTCAAAAAATTTATGTTTTTAAAAATTTCTTAAATAGTTGTTGGGCCAATTGCCAGTTTTCCCTGTTCAGACAGTACTTAATTTTTGGGGCTTCGATTTCACCCTGGATCAGCCCAGCTTCTTTCAGTTCTTTCAGATGTTGGGAAAGGGTTGATTTGGCTATTGGTAAGGACTCAGAAATATCCCCGCTGTAGCAGCAGGATTGGTTTGACAATAACTCAAGGACATACAATCTAATGGGGTGTCCCATGGCCTTGGCAAACCTCGAAAGCTTTTTGTTTTCCTCGCTTAGAATTTTCTTTTCTGTAGCCACTTTATTAACCTTTGTTCGTGAAATACCGAACAAAGGTACTGATTTTAATTTAACTTCCGGGATCTGACTGTTGATTGTTCATTAATCCATCCTCCAACTTTATATGTCTGACCATCTTTCAATGTCCACATAAAAACATCTTCGTTTATTGGGAAGTATTGTGAGTATTGTTTAATCAAATCATTGGCTTTTTGGCTCTGTTCAGGATCAACCTTTTTCGCTATGATGAATTTATCTACAGCAGCCCAAAAAACAGCTTCTTGCTCAAAAGATTGTGATGAAACAGACTTGCGGTCATCAACATACATTTTACCTATCAGGATATATGGCTCTCCCCAATTAGGTCTTATTTCAATTGCTTTTTGCGCATACTTTCGTGCTTCTTGATAATCTTTGAGCTGCATGAAATATATATATGCCAACTCATAATACATACTTGCTTTCTCCTCTAATTCATCTCCCATTTCAACCCCTTGTGACAGATATAAAATTGCCTTATCGAAATCATTCTTAGTAAAGAACAAGTTTGCAATCTTGTGGGCAGATTCAGCTGATGGTTCCAAAGCAAACAATGCTTCTGTAGATTTATTGTAGAGCTCAGTGTCGTTGCACCCTGTAGATTTTAGGAGGTCGGTAACTTTTATTAGCCATTCGCTGTCTCCTTCTTTTTCTTGAAATTGTTTCGTGAATATTTCAACCAAGGTGGAGCAATCGGCTGCCTTTGAGCTAATAAGGTATTGTTCTGTTCCGTTTTTAGCTTTGTTAAAATTCTCATCATCCGGAGTTTTCGCAAGATTTATATTAATAATGTTCATGCATATTGAGTAATTATTAATAAGCTCTGTTGCCTCAATCAGCCCCCCTTGGTATAGGCTTTTTGTAACTTTCATGAATGTTAGTATTACAGCCGGATTTGATTTGTTGCCTTGAAGTTCCATCGATTTTTTTAATGCCTCATATCCTCTTGTAGTTGGTTGGACTTCATAATTTATGAGAGAAATGCCTTTTTTCCCAAGTAAATAGCCTTCGGTAAAGCGTTGGTGACCACCAAAATACTCAATCCTTTGATCGTAAATCCAGATTAGTGAATCGATTAATTCCACCCTTCTGATTGGATCCGTCTCCTGATCTATTTCGGTAGTATAAATCTTTTCTCCATCCGACCAAATTCCTGTTGAATATCCGGGACAAATTTTGATTAGTTTCTGCCAGAATATTTTAGCATCAGAAAGATCATTATTTTTAAAATACCCTTTGTATAAAGAATAGTTTCTTAGGCATAAATCTTTATCACTACCATACTTATCAGTATTCTGGGTCCAGGCAGCTGAGATGCCTGCAAAGCAGAAGGTGAAACATAAAATCATGATTCTCATAACACTATAATTTAATCCATTGGGGTACTCAAAAATAGAAAATAGGATTAGTTAGCCAAAGTCTTAGTTAGACTTATTTGTGTATGAGTCAGCTGAATACATGAGTGTGCTGAAAAGCGGTGCTATTTAGGATAAGATTTTTATTATTTCAGCCAGGGATCACTTGTTTTTCTCAACCAGGGATTTAGTTCTTCTTTAATAAGCTTTTGCAATAGGTGGGGGTTCTCTTTTGCCAGATTATTCATTTGATATGGATCGGCTCTTCTGTCCCAGAGGAATTGTTGGGTTGAATCATCGCTGATTTTGTTTATCATCAAGGTATATTGATTTGTTCTGACACCTCTTTCATCATAAGAAAGGTTTTGAGGGTAACTTTCAGGATTGTTCATTATCCTGTTTTGTCTTACAATAAAATACAATTGGGAGCTTGGTTTTTCTCCTTCACCACAGAGTAGATAATCAGCATAACTCACACCATCGACTTCATTTGGAATTTGATCTGCAAAACCCATTAGGTCGAGCATTGTGGGATAAATATCGGGGACTGATAACAGGAGGTTGTCGTAACGGGGTTTAATTTTCGAAGGCCATCTTAGGATAAAGGGAATATTCATGGATTCTTCATATGGATTGGTTTTGGATATCTGTCCATGTTTTCCAAGGTTATCACCGTGATCAGAAGTAAAAATTACAATTGTATTTTCTTCGAGCCCTTCTTCCTTAAGAACGTTGAGAATACGACCAAACTGCTCATCAATACCTGTCACCATAGCCAGTTGATTTGTAATGTGTTTTCTATAGTATTTTCCCCACCTGTCGCTTGTGTCCGGTACGCTTGGAGAATTAATCAGATTTTGAATTTCTTCTTTTTTATTATCATACAATCTGACATATCTTTCAGGTAACTGGTTGTAAGGCATGTGAGGAGGATTCATTGATACCACCAAGGCGAATGGCTTTGTTTTATCCCGATATTTACCCTCACTGTTTTTTATGAACTGTATTGCAATATCTGCCTCATGTACAGGTCCCCACTGGTCGACATAATGAAACGAATCCCTTTCTGCCTCTGTTGACCAGTACAGGGGACGCATGTGATAGTCGTAAGTGTTATACGCATACCAAAAATCGAAGCCATGGCGCCTTTGTGGTGATGTCCATTCATTCCACTTTACTTTGCCACGATTATTAGCACAATCAATATAGGGTTCATATGGAGCTTCCAGATGCCATTTCCCAACATATCCTGTGCTATATCCTTTCTCTTTTAAGATATCCGACCAGCATATATCTGATTCTCTAAGCTGCATCCCTAAGTCTGCATACCGGCTTGTGGTATTACTCACAACCCCATTTGATAAAGGGTAACGCCCGGTCATAAACATAGCTCTGTAAGGGCTGCATACAGGCGCGTTAGAGACGGCATCAGTTAGAACAATACCCTCTTTGGCAAACTGGTCGAGGTGTGGCGTCAAAGCTGGTTCTTTTTCCAAAAACCCAAGCGTGGCAGCCCTCATCTGATCAGGAAAAATAAAAAGCAAGTTCGGCTGCTTCGGGTTTTTCTCAGTTGAACATGAAAAAAAACAAATTGACGATATCAGGAAAAATACAAATCTGAGCTTCATATTCAAAGTATTAGCTTATAGTTTAACTGTAAAAATACTTTTTACAAGCCATCACATCAAACAATTTCTTCTATATTTACTTTTCTAAGCGAATCGGTATGGATACTAGAGGAATGAAAATTGGAATATTAACTGCGGGTGGCGACTGCCCCGGATTGAATGCCGCAATAAGGGGGGTAGGAAAAACGGCCATGTTGAAATATGGGATGAGGCTGTTTGGTTTTTCATCAGGATTTACCGGTTTGATACACAATGATTATGTTGAACTTAGTGAAGATCAATTATCAGGTATTTTAACAGTTGGAGGGACCATTCTCGGAACATCAAGGGAAAAACCATACAAGAAAAGCCGTCATAAGGATGGTGCGAAGGTATTAAACAAGCCTGAAAAAATAATCAAGAATTACAAGAACCTTGAGTTGGACTGTCTTGTATGTATTGGTGGTAATGGGACTCAGAAAACAGCTCATCTATTGGCAGAAGAAGGGCTTAATATAATTGGGATCCCCAAAACAATAGATAATGATGTTTGGGGAACGGATATTAGTTTTGGTTTTGACTCAGCTTTCACAATTGCTACCGAAGCTATTGACCGGCTTCACTCTACGGCTAATTCCCATAACCGCACAATGGTTATTGAGGTAATGGGGCATAGGACGGGTTGGTTGGCACTATACTCAGGGTTAGCGGCCGGAGGTGATTTAATTCTTATCCCTGAGATACCCTTTAAGGAGGAGAATATTATTAATTTTCTCGTGAAGAGGCATGCACTGAAAAAAAACTATGCCATTATTGTTGTTGCAGAAGGGATATCGCCAGATAAGGATGTTTCAGCGGCAAAATATATTAGTAAGGTAATAAAAGAAGGAGCTGGATTTGAATCCCGGGATACGATCCTTGGGTACGTACAGAGAGGTGGTACACCAACCCCTTTCGATCGTATACTGGCAACAAGATATGGGGCGAAGGCTGCTGAAATGATTGCTCAGGGAGACTTTGGTAAGATGGTGGCATTATGTGGGCGGGATCTTGTTGGGATACCAATAAGTGAGGCGGGTTCAAAAACAAGACTGGTTGATCCTGAAAGCCCGATTGTGAATAAGGCCAGAAACCTGGGGACCTCCTTTGGCGATTCATAACTAAAAAATATATAAACAAATTTAAGCTATAGCTGAATAATGAAAACATTGCTTTTAACTCGCCATGGGAAAACTATACCTGGCGAGTCCCAAATGGCAGATTTTGATCGTTATCTTACGAGCAGAGGACAAAAAGATCCAATATTGATTTACAATGAGTTAGTAGATTTGGGTATCGTTCCAGATAAAATTATAACCAGTCCTGCAACGCGAGCCCTGCAGACGGCTGCTATTTTTGCAAAGAAGTTTCAGATCATGGAATCCAATATCACCAAGGCAGATTTTCTCTATAAGTATTTTCCTGTCAGCAAGCTGATTGAACTGCTTCAATCTATAGCTTCAAAGTTTCCTTGTGTACAGATAATAGGGCATAATCCTAAAATGGAGGAATTGGCAGCTGATCTTACTGCTTCGGTATACAGGAGGATTCCAACTAGTGGTACCATGGTTCTTGAATTCGACGTGAAGAAATGGGAGTATGTTTCGGAAGGTAGTGGGACACTTCTTCATTATATATATCCAAAATCACTTAGAGATTAACATGGAGTTACTTCGAGCAAAGGAAATCAGTTGGCTGGCCTTTAATGGACGGGTTTTGCAAGAAGCAGAAAATCCTGCAGTTCCCTTGATTGAGAGGTTCAGGTTTCTTGGGATATATTCAAATAATCTTGATGAATTTTTTAAGGTTAGAGTCGCAACTCTTCGTCGTTTATCGGAGATGGGAGTGGGGCTTAACAAAATTATTGGAGAGGATCCTGCGGAGACACTAAAAAAAGTGAATGATATTGTCTTGTTGCAGAGAGGAAAATATGAACATCTTCAGAAAGCTCTTTTTAAAGAGCTTGAGGATGAAAGTATCTTTCTAATAAATGAGATGGAAATTGAGGGAAGGCAAAAAAACTTTGCTCTTGACTATTTCTATGAAGAGGTCAGGCCAAGATTAATGCCGATTATGATAGATAGGATTGTAAAATTTCCTGATTTGGAAGATGATGCAATCTATTTTGCAACAATACTTACAAGATCAGGAAAAACAAGGGAACGGTATTCTTTAATAAAAGTACCAACCGTGGAGCTCCCAAGATTCCTCGTTCTGCCAAAAAGTGGTAATAAAAAATTCATTATTTTTCTGGATGATGTGATAAGGCTTGGCCTTAAATATTTCTTCCAGATTCTGGATTATGATAATACTGAGGCTTTTACTATCAAGCTGACTAAAGATGCAGAATTGGATATTGATGACGACCTGGGTGAAAGTTATGTTAAGAAGATATCCAAAGGACTTAAGAAAAGAGGGGAAGGGGATCTTGTTCGACTAGTTTATGACGGAGCTATTCCTGTGCATTTTCTGAACTATCTTAAGGATAGAATGGGGCTTAAGTCGGAGGATACAAATTTTGCGGGAGGGAGATATCATAACCTTAAGGATTTCATGCAAATGCCTAACCTGGGTAGTGAGGATTTGGTTTATAAGAAATTACTCCCAATTTCTCCACCTTCACTCCAGCGTGGTGCAAGTATAATTTCAGCAATACAAAATAAAGATATACTCCTGCATTTTCCTTATCATTCATTTGACCATTTTATTGACCTCCTAAGAGAAGCCTCCATTGATCCTAAGGTAAGCTCAATCAAGATAAGTATTTACCGACTCGCAGAGAACTCAAATGTTATCAACGCTTTGCTGAATGCTGTGAGGAATGGGAAGATAGTTACAGTGGTTGTTGAACTTACAGCAAGATTTAATGAGAAGGCGAATATTGAGTATTCCAATATTCTCAAAGAGGAAGGTGCAAAGGTAATATATGGGGTTCAAGGCTTGAAGGTTCATGCGAAAATTTGCCAGATAACAAGGAAAGAAAACAAGAAAAAGGTTTTATATACAGCCGTTGGTACGGGTAATTTCAATGAAGATACCGCCAAAGTTTTTAGTGATTATCTCCTCTTGACCAGCAATCTGGTGATTGGGTCGGATGTGGCTTCACTGTTCAATTTTATTCAAAGAAACTACCAAATACCTGATTGTGAATTGGTAGTTCCCTCTCCCTTTGGACTTAGAAAGATGATAAAGAAGAGTATAGGGAATGAGATTGAAAATGCCCTTGCTGGCTTGCCTTCATATATCCATCTTAAACTAAATAATTTGGTTGATAATGAGGTGATAAAGTTGTTGTATGATGCTAGTGAGGCCGGTGTTGAAATTAGGATGAATGTTAGAGGTATGTTTGCTCCGGTTCTTGAAAAAGACAGACCCGAAACAAAGAATATCCAGGCAATGGCCATAATTGACCGTTTTCTTGAGCATCCCAGGCTTTTCTTTTTCTGTAATAATGGAGATGAAAAATGCTATTTTAGCTCAGCAGATCTTATGACCAGGAATATGGATCGCCGAGTTGAAATTACTTGCCCTGTAATAGATCAGGAGATACATAAAAGACTAAGGAGAATTTTTGATATTCAGTGGCAGGATAATACAAAGGCTAGGATTCTTGACGCAGACCTGAGTAATAATTACAGGACAAATGATGATGAGCCGCTTAGGGCCCAAATGGAAATATACAAACTATACAAAAATTGTTAGACCTCTTTTTGTAATTTTTCTAGCATAAGCTCGATTTTGTGTTCCTTTTTCATTTCGCCTTCCAGCCAGATAATTTTATGCCCATCCTTTTCCATCTTTCTAAACCAGGTCATTTGTCTTTTGGCAAACTGATGAATCGCGGTATTAAGCTGTTTGAATAAGTCCTCACGGCTTATTTCTCCAGTACAATAAAGAGTTAGGTATTTATATTCAAGGCCATAATATATTAAGTCGTCGGCTGAATTAGTTTTCAGCAGGGCCTGTACCTCTTCTATCATTCCTGATTCCAGCCTGTTTTGTAGTCTTTTGGTAATCCTTTTCCTACGTGTATCTCTTTCATATTTAAGCCCAAAAACTATAGGTGTAAGCTTAGGGAAAGGTTCTTCATTTAGAGAATTGTTTCTGTTGTACTCGGCTATTTCAATGGCACGGATAAGTCTTTTCTTATTTTTGAGATCTGTTGTGTTATGTATCTCGGTAAGCGAATTCAGCAAAGCGATCAGATCTGGTATGTTCTTTTTGTTTAATTCTGATCTTCTAATGGGATTCGGAGGTACCGGCAAAAGTTTATACCCATTTAGAACTGATTCAATATACATCCCTGTTCCTCCGCATAATATCGGTGTTATTCCTCTTGATTTTATATCCTTATATGCCTTAAGAAAATCTTTCTGGAATTCAAAAACATTATATTTTTCACCTGGGTCTGCAACATCAATCAGGTGGTAAGGAATTTTCTTACCATTAATTGTATAATCTTCATAGTCCTTTCCCGTTCCAAGGTTCATGCCTCTATATACTTGCCTTGAATCAGCACTGATTATCTCAGATCCCAATATATGAGCCAGGCTTGCTGCCAATTCGGTTTTCCCGGTAGCAGTAGCACCGAGAATAACTATCAAATCGTATTTTAATTTTTGCTGTAATTGTTCGCTCATCCTAAAAGAGATTAATAGACAAAGGATAATTATACTAATTTTGCAGCCGATGACCAACATTATCAACATAAAGAATAAAAAGGCCTACCGAGATTTTGCAATTGAGGAAAAGCTTGTTGCCGGAATGCAACTACTCGGATCAGAGATAAAATCAATTCGGAAAGGAAAGGTTAGTCTAGCTGAATCATACTGTTATTATGAGAGAGGAGAGCTATACGTCAGGGGCCTTCACATTGCTGAGTATGATTTAGGTACACATGTAAACCATTTGCCACTGCGAGTTAGAAAGCTCTTATTGAATAAGAAGGAGCTTCTTAAATGGGATAAAAAGGTTAAAGAAAAGGGCCTTACGATTATTGCTCTTCGGCTATTTGTTAATGATAGGGGGCTCGCAAAACTCGAGATTGCCCTGGCTAAGGGCAAACGCGAATTCGACAAAAGAGAGGATATCAAGAAAAAAGACCTTGAGAGGGAGTCTTACCGCCGGATAAAACTTTAGTATTTTAAAAGTTTGGACTCAGCAGATATTTGCCATAGAAACTATCAATTTCTTTCACAGCTTCTTCAGCTGTATCTACTACACTAAATAGCTCAAAAGCTTCTACAGAAATATTGTGCTCTTCTGAATGCATAGTTTCCTTCAGCCACTTAATCATCCCGCCCCAATATTTTTTACCCACTAAGACAATCGGGAATCTGCCAATTTTCCCGGTCTGAATTAGCGTAAGAGCTTCAAATAGCTCATCGAGAGTTCCAAAGCCACCAGGAAGAACAATAAATCCTTGGGAATACTTCATGAACATTGTTTTTCTAACGAAAAAATGATCGAAGTTTATAAGCTTGTCATTATCGATATATGGATTTGCCGATTGCTCAAAAGGCAGGTCAATATTTATGCCTATAGATTTTCCTTTTCCTCGGGAAGCTCCTTTATTGGCTGCCTCCATAATTCCGGGACCTCCTCCGGTAATAACTCCATATCCCAGTTCAGTTAGCTTATAGCCTATCTCTTCTGCAACTATATAATACTGGTTTTCTGGTTTTGTTCTTGCACTGCCAAAAACAGCTACACTAGGACCAATTTTGGCAAGAGTGTCGTAGCCTTCGACAAATTCAGCCATTATCTTGAAAATCCTCCAGGAATTTTCAGTTTTTATCTCATTCCAAGATCTGTGCTTAAAAGCATTCTTGGTCATATCATCTTGATTCATAGGATTGTGTGTTAATTATTTGATTTATTAAAAAGCTCTTCTTTAAGATATTTTCCTGTAAAACTGTTTTTCGCCTTAATTATTTCTTCAGGAGGTCCTTGGAAAAGTAATTCACCTCCTCCACGCCCTCCCTCGGGGCCAATATCAATTATATGGTCGGCCATCTTGATTACCTCCAGATTATGCTCAATAACTATCACTGTATTTCCTTTGTCAACCAACCTGTTTAATACAGTAAGCAATACCCTGATGTCTTCAAAATGGAGGCCTGTAGTGGGCTCATCAAGGATATACAGAGTTTTTCCCGTATCTCTTTTAGCTAGCTCATTAGCAAGTTTAATTCTTTGTGCTTCACCTCCAGACAGCGTTGTTGATGCCTGGCCCAAAGTAATATATCCTAAGCCTACCTCTTTTAAAGTCTTTAGTCGATGGGCTATATGAGGTGTGTTTTCAAAAAAACTGACTGCCTGATTAATGGTCAGGTTTAGGACATCAGATATTGATTTGCCTTTGAATCTAACCTCCAGTGTTTCCCTGTTATATCTCTTTCCATTGCACTGGTCGCAAGCAATATAAACATCAGGAAGAAAATTCATTTCGATGGTTCTAACACCTGCACCCTGACAACCTTCGCATCTTCCTCCCTTCACATTAAAAGAAAACCTTCCAGGTTTATAGGCTCTCACCTGTGATTCCGGTAGCTTTGAGAAAAGCGCTCGTATGTCGCTAAAAACTCCAGTATAGGTGACAGGGTTTGACCTTGGGGTTCTGCCTATAGGAGACTGATCTACAACAACAACTTTGTCAATATTTTCGAGCCCGGAAAAGGAATCAAAAGGAAGGGGATCCTTAATCGAATGATAAAATTCCTGACTGAGAATTGGATGTAGGGTTTCATTGATCAAGCTGGACTTCCCACTGCCTGATACTCCTGTAACGCAAATAAACTGACCAAGAGGGACTGTAATGTCAACATTTTTAAGATTATGGCCTCTTGCCCCGCATAGCTGTAATGTTTTACCATTTCCCTGCCTTCTCTGGGCAGGAATTGGGATTTCCTTCTCTTTTCTGAGATACATTCCCGTGAGGGTATTGGCCTTTTTAATAACTTCCGGAGGTCCAAAAGCCACAACCTCACCTCCATGCCTCCCAGCCATCGGGCCCATATCTATAATGTGATCAGCAGATTCAATCATCTCCTGATCATGCTCCACTACAATAACCGAGTTCCCCAGATCCCTGAGTTGCTTGAGCGCCGAAATCAGGCGCAGGTTATCTCTGTGATGAAGACCAATACTTGGTTCGTCCAGAATGTATAAGACATTAACCAGTTGAGAGCCAATCTGTGTTGCCAGTCTGATCCGCTGACTCTCACCTCCAGACAGGCTGCGGGTGCTTCTGTTTAGAGATAGATAATTAAGGCCTACTTCCATTAAAAAGGAAATACGATTTCTAATCTCTTTGAGTAATTCTTTTGCAATGATATTCTGCTTTTCAGAGATACGATCTTCAATTCCAATAAACCATTTCTGAAGCTCTGCAATATCCATTTCTGCAAGTTCAGAAATGTTTTTATTATCAAACTTGAAGAATCTGGATTCCTTTTTGAGCCTGGTCCCCTCACATTTTTTGCACTTTGAAGTTTTAATAAACTGGTTAGCCCATTTCTGAGCTTTTTTGGAATTATTTTCTGTTTTTTGCAATCTGATATAGCTAATTATACCATCGAAGCTAACATAGTAATTAGAGGAAGAGCCCAGTGGTGTGTTCTCCAGCTTGAAGTTCTCTTCCGAACCGTAAAGAATTGTGTTTAACCCCTGTTCCGGGATGTCCTTAATGGGTGAGTCAAGAGAAAATCCATACTTTTTGGCAATAGCTTCCAATTGCCAGAATATCATACTTTGCTTGTACTTCCCCAGGGGAGCGATTCCCCCTCTCGAAATGCTTTCATTTAAATCAGGAATAATCTTACTCTGATCCATCTCATGGATATATCCTAATCCTTTACAAGCATCGCATGCACCTGCCGGTGAGTTGAATGAAAATGAGTTAGGTGCTGGTTCATCGTAGGATAATCCAGTGCTTGGGCACATTAGCAGGCGACTAAAAAAGCGAGGGGATTCACCTTTTAAGTCAGTAATGAGGATAACACCCTTACCCTCCTTCATGGCTGTTTGAACCGAGTTTTTAAGGCGTTTCTCGTCACGGCTGGAAACCTTCAATCGGTCAACAACCATCTCTATTGTATGCGTCTTGTACCTGTCGAGTTTCATCCCGGGAGTAATTTCTTTTACTTCTCCGTTAATCCTAACATACAGGTATCCCTTACGCCTGATCTGTTCAAATAAATCCTTGTAATGACCCTTACGTGATTTGATCAGTGGAGCCATAACCTGCACTGTTTGATCAGGATACTCCTCATGTATCAGGGAGATTATTTTTTCATCAGTATAACGAACCATTTTCTCCCCGGTTTCATAGGAAAAAGCATCTGAAGCCCTTGCAAATAAAAGTCTCAGGAAGTCGTAAATCTCAGTTGTTGTTCCAACCGTGGAACGAGGGTTTTTATTAGTAGTTTTTTGCTCAATAGATATCACCGGGCTCAAACCATCAATTTTGTCCACATCCGGTCTTTCCATAGAGCCAATAAACTGCCTGGCATAAGCTGAAAATGTTTCCATATACCGCCGTTGACCTTCAGCATAAATAGTATCAAAGGCAAGGGATGATTTTCCACTACCGCTTAGTCCGGTTATAACAGAAAGCGAAAACCTGGGAATATCCACATTGATATTTTTCAGGTTGTGCACTCTCGCACCGGAAACAGCTCTATTTGTTTCTTGCGCCATGCATACTTGGGACT
>CAYXQX010000042.1:0-6788 GCA_964467485.1 uncultured Porphyromonadaceae bacterium
CTGTCAAGAAGTTTTCTTATAAGACTACCTATCACTATCAAACTAATAACTAATGAGTTATGGTCAAACAGTCAAAGGTCATTGAAATAGAAGAGGTGGCAATCAGGTTTACCGGAGATTCCGGAGATGGTATGCAACTAACCGGGACATTGTTTTCCGATACTTCTGCTCTTTTTGGGAATGATGTATCAACCTTCCCTGATTATCCAGCCGAAATTAGGGCTCCACAGGGAACCGTTGGAGGAGTATCGGGGTTTCAGGTTCACTTCGGTCATACAGAAATCAATACGCCCGGTGATTATTGTGATGTATTAGTGGCTATGAATCCAGCTGCATTGAAGGCTAACTTAAGGTGGATAAAGCCAGATGGCATAATTATATCAGACCGGGATGCATTTGACGAAAAGAATATCGTCAAAGCAGGTTACAAGGAAGATCCATTTGCTGAAGAGAGTGTGGATGGAATTCAGGTTATTCAGGCACCCGTTTCAAGCATGACTAAGGAAGTGTTGAAGGATATTGGGCTTGACCAGAAATCTATTCTACGGTGTAAGAATATGTTTGCCCTGGGAATTGTGAGTTGGCTTTATGATCGCCCCCTTGATCATTCTATTACATTTTTCAATAAAAAATTTGCTAAGAAACCACTTCTGATAGAGGCAAATACCAAGGTGCTCAGGGCGGGTTATCATTATGCTGAGAACATACAAGCCTTTACTAACTCTTTTAGGGTTATGCCTGCTGACATACCCAAAGGAACCTACAGAAATATCACTGGGAATACTGCAACGGCATGGGGGCTCCTGGCCGGAGCCGAGAAAGCTGGATTGAACCTCTTTCTCGGATCCTATCCTATTACCCCTGCAACAGGAATTCTTGAAGACCTGGCGTTAAGAAAAGATCTGGGAGTTAAGACTTTTCAGGCTGAGGATGAAATAGCCGGGATATGTACTGCTATTGGAGCAAGCTTTGCTGGATTACTTGCTGTTACATCAACCTCAGGACCTGGTCTAGCCCTTAAAGCTGAGGCTATCGGCCTGGCAGTAATGACCGAATTGCCATTGGTAATTGTTAATGTGCAAAGGGGAGGCCCTTCAACCGGTTTGCCAACCAAAACAGAACAAGCTGACCTGATGCAGGCTTTATTCGGTAGAAATGGTGAAAGCCCTGTTGTGGTTATTGCTGCTTCATCACCGAGCAACTGCTTCCAATACGCTTTTGAAAGCGCTAAAGTTGCAGTAGAACATATGACACCTGTTATTCTTATGACAGACGGATTTCTGGCAAATGGCTCGGAGCCGTGGAGGATTCCTAAAATGTCTGATTATCCCGAAATAAAAGTGCCAAGAGTACAAGCTGACGCTCAAAATTGGCAGCCATATGACCGTGATGAGGATACCCTGGTGAGAACTTGGGCTGTGCCAGGAACCAAGGGTGTAGAGCATAGAGTGGGTGGACTTGAAAAAATGGCCGGATCAGGAAGCGTTTCTTATAGCCCTGAAAATCATGAGTACATGGTTAAGATAAGAGATCAAAAGGTGCAAAATGTTGCTAAGTCATTACCTGAACAGACCATAATCGGGGACGAGGATGCAGATGTTCTGGTTATTGGATGGGGAGGAACTTTTGGCCATCTGGTTACTGCAGTCTCAGAAATTAGAAAAGAAGGTAAAAAAGTGGCCTTAGCTCACTTTAATTATATAATGCCTCTACCAAGTAATACCGAAGAGGTCCTTGGTAAATTTTCAAAGCATATTGTCTGTGAACTCAACCTTGGCCAGTTTGTTAATTATCTAAGGATGCAGTTTCCAGAGTATGACTATAAACAGTTCAATAAAGTACAGGGCTTGCCCTTCGTCATAAAAGAGTTAAAAGACGCAATTCTCAAAGTAATAGGGGAGAAATAAAAAATGGATATCAAAGAACTTACAGCAGCTGATTATAAAAGCGATCAAATGGTTCGGTGGTGCGCCGGATGTGGTAATCATGCAATTTTAAATTCTATACAGAAGGCACTTCCCCAATTAGGGTATAAACATGAGGATGTGGTTTTCATCTCAGGGATTGGTTGTTCTTCCAGGTTTCCATACTATATGAATACATATGGTTTTCATGGTATCCATGGACGAGCTGCAGCAATAGCTACAGGGACAAAGACAGCAAATCCAAATCTTAGCGTATGGATGATTTCCGGTGATGGAGATTCCCTGGCTATCGGGGGGAACCACTTTATTCACTTGGTGAGACGTAATGTTGATATTAACCTGGTTCTGTTTAATAATCAGATTTACGGTTTAACTAAGGGACAGTACTCACCAACCTCAAAAAAAGGTGCTGTTACTAAAACTTCTCCTTTTGGAACTGTGGAGAGGCCTTTCCAACCGGGTTCATTAACTATAGGGGCACGGGGAACCTTTTTTGCGAGAGCAATAGATATTCAGGTAAAATTATCTACAGAAATATATCTTGAAGCTGCCCGCCATAAAGGGACTTCGGTGGTTGAGGTTCTTCAAAACTGTGTGATTTATAACGACAAGATTTGGAATGAGATAACCGACCGCCAGTTCAGAGATGATCGAGTGATACTTCTGGAGCATGGCAAACCGATGATTTATGGCAAAAACCGTGACAAAGGTTTGATGCTTAAAAATAATGAGTTGGAAGCGGTTACCTTGGGTAATGGTATTAATGAAAGTGATCTGATGGTTCACGATGCTCATACTCATTTTGCTGGTACACATGTGCTATTGGCCAATATGACCTACCCCGAATTCCCTGTGGCACTTGGTGTTATCAGAGCTTATAATGGCAGGTCAACCTATGAAGTAGAAATGGCTGAGCAGATTGAAGGAGTTAAAAAAGATGCTAAAATAAAATCCGTGGATGACCTCCTTGCATCAGGAGGAACTTGGGAGGTTACCTGAAAATGATTTGATTTTCGAAAAAAAGGAGGCTGATAGCCTCCTTTTTTTGTATGGTCAGGCTTTCTAACTAAATTCGTGCCTGTTACGATAGGATATGGAAAAAAACAGATCAAATTTACAGAACCTTGAATCTTTATTAGCCCAGCATACCGAGAGGGTGAAGGAGTTGATGATAATCAATAGGACAACTGCTCTGATAACCGAAGGGAAGCCGGTTGATGAAACTCTCCGACAAATAGCTCTTATATTGCCCAGGGGATGGCAATATCCTCAAAATACCTGTGCCTGTATAGAATATGGTTCCGCGGAATACAAAAGCCTCCGTTTCCGCAAAACCCAGTGGACTCAGAAACAGGAATTCTCTACAGTTGATGGGAGTATTGGAGTTATTGAAGTATTTTATGATCAACAATTTCCCGAATCTGATGAAGGCCCATTCCTTAATGAAGAAAGAAATCTATTAGTCTCCATTGGAGCAATGATTGGTGCATATCTCAATAGTGTACTTGGATCCACGACAATTGAACCGGCTCGCAAACAGGAGAAATACAGGTATAAAAAAATAATCTATAAGGAGTCATTTAAAGATAGCAGGGAGCTGCTTCAACAATTTCTTAATAAACAAACAGCTGACAAGAATATTTTTCATGACCTGATGAAGTTTAAGGTTCAGGAAATCCTTCTTGTTGCTACCCTTTATGATACCTTCATTCTGGAAAATGAGGATAGGTTTTTTGAGCAGGCGATGGGAGAAATTTACCATCTGAGTCTGTCATCCCTTCCTCGGATTACTGGCGTAACCTCACCGCAGGCCGCTATGCATATTTTGAAGGAGAGAAACTTTGATTTCATCGTTCTAATGGCTGGAATGGATACACAAAGTTCTATTAATTTGTCGGAAAAGGTTAAAAAAAGCCATCCCGAAATGCCGATAATGTTCTTATTGAACAATAACAGTAAGGTGGGGCTATTTGAAAATTATCAAACAAAAATTCCTTCAATAGATAGATTGTTTATTTGGAATGGGGATTCGAAAATCTTCTTTGCTATGGTTAAGCTCCTCGAGGACCAGGTCAACCTTGAGAACGATACTAAGATCGGCTTGGTTAGAACTATCCTGCTTGTTGAAGATTCTCCCCGCTATTATTCCCGATACCTTCCAATGTTGTATACTTTGGTGTTTGAACAAACACAGGATTTGATTTCTGAGGCAAATACCAATGAACTGGATAAAATATCGCGGATGAGGGCAAGGACTAAAATAATCCTGGCTACAAATTATGAAGAAGCCTTGTCGTATTTCATGAAATATCAAAATTACATGGCCTGTGTAATTTCTGATGTGAAATTTAGCAGAGCAGGTGAAATTGACAATACAGCAGGGATAAGCTTTCTGAAATTCGTCAATTCTCATAGACCTGATTTGCCAACTATCCTGCAATCATCAGATTCTCAGTATGATTCAGATGCGGTTGAGCTGAAATCAACCTTTATGAATAAAAATTCAGATACCCTTTTGCAGGATTTGAAGACCTTTATTACTTATTCGCTTGGATTTGGCCATTTTATTTATCGTGATCATGAAGGGCGAAAAATTGCCGTTGCGAAATCCATGAAGGATTTTGAGAAACAGCTAAAGATTATTCCTGATGAATCGATATTGTACCACGCCTTGAAAAACCATTTCTCATTATGGCTAATGGCCAGAGGTGAGATACAACTGGCGAAAATTATTAACCCTATCAAAGCATCCGACTTTAACTCTCCGAAAGAATTAAGAGAATATGTTCTTGATGTTATACAAAATTATCGAATAGATATTGATAAAGGAAAGGTTGTTAATTTTGATGAATCGGCAATTCTTGACTGGCGTAACATTGTGAGTTTTGGAACGGGATCACTCGGTGGAAAAGGACGTGGTTTGGCTTTTATTAGCACCCTGATTAACAATCTTGATTTTTCGGAAATTATTCCTGAAATCTTTATTCGAAATCCTCGAACAGGAATTATTGGTACCGATGAATTTGAAATTTTTATGGAGAGGAATAACCTTCTTCATCAGGTGCTTTATGAAACCGATTACTCAAAAGTAAGAAAACTGTTTCTCAAAGGAGAACTGTCTTATGAGCTTAAGAAAAAGTTAAAAATATTTGTGAGGTTGATTAATAAGCCTTTGGCAATTAGATCGTCAAGTATTTTTGAAGACTCCCTTCTCCATCCCTTTGCAGGTGTTTTCGAAACCTATATGCTTCCAAATTCACATTCCGATTTTAATGTTAGATACAGGCAATTACAGGATGCTGTAAAGATGGTTTATGCATCGATATTTTCCGAACAATCGAGAACATATTTCGAAGCTGTTAATTTCCGGATTGAGGAAGAAAGGATGGCTGTTATAATTCAGGAAATGGTTGGGGATTATTATGGAGAATATTATTATCCACATATCAGCGGAACTGCCCAGTCTTACAATTTCTATCCGGTTTCCCATATGAAACCTGAAGATGGCTTTGCCGTTATTGCCTTAGGTTTGGGTCGTTATGTTGTAGAGGGGGAAAAGGCATGGCGTTTTTGCCCAAAGTATCCTAATGTCCAAATTTCATCAATTAAAGAAATTCTTAAGTCTTCCCAGGTAAAGTTTTATGCTACTCACATCGCTCATCCTGATCTTGATTTACTGAAAGGAGAAGAGGTGGGCTTAGTTAAGCTTGATATATCAGAGGCTGAAAAACATGGGTCATTGAAGCATCTGGCGTCGGTTTATAACCCGAATAATGATATGCTAACAGCCGGTTTGGATACAGCAGGACCTAGAGTGATGAATTTTGCTAATATTCTTCAATACAATTACATTCCATTGGCAAAAACAATAGCGGTATTACTAGATGTTGTTAAAGAGGCTCTTGGGACTCCAATTGAAATTGAATATGCTGTTGACTTGAATAAAGACTCTCAATTCAGGGCTTCTTTTTACCTTCTTCAAATAAAGCCCATGGTTGGGAAAGAAGATGATTATAATATTGAATTAGGTGAGGTCGACTTTGAAAATGCTGTTCTATACGCAGAAAAGAGCCTCGGAAATGGACGAATAAAATATATTCGTGATGTAGTTTTCGTTGAGCCATCAAGGTTTAATAAACTTAAGACTGAAGAGATGGCAGCAGAAATCGAAGAGCTCAACCAACAATTTCGAAAGGAAAAGAAGAACTATATACTTATTGGGCCAGGCCGTTGGGGCACTCAGGATAAATTTATCGGAATTCCGGTAAATTGGGCCCAGATAACTAATGCTAAGGTCATTGTTGAGACTGACCTGGAGGATTTTCCATTGGACGCTTCTCTGGGGAGCCACTTTTTCCATAATGTAACATCCATGAATGTGGGATATTTCTCAGTCCATTCCGGTGGTAAAAATTTCATCAATTATGATATACTGAATCAGCAGGAACTGATAATCGATAGAAAATATTTTAAACATGTTCGTTTTCAAAAATCTTTGGATATAGTCATGGATGGGAGAAAGAGAAAATCGGTTATTAATCTTGGTGGTGATAAAACATGTGAGGATGATTCAGAATTAATTATTTAAAAAAAAAATTGTGGAGGATATTCAAAAAATTTCAGAAAAAACTCTTGATTTCAATGAGGCTGAATTTAACAGTCTGATGAAAGCCCGCGTTTATAGGGTTTTGATAATATGCAGTAATTACGATTACTATATGCTTGAAGAAGATGGGCGGATTGATGAGCAGATCTTCAATGAGTATGTATCTCTAAACCTCCGCTATCCACCTATATTTGTACATGCTGTATCAGCACGCCAGGCATTTGACCTTCTTGATCGTGAAAATATTGATCTCGTAA
>CAYXQX010000042.1:6798-14465 GCA_964467485.1 uncultured Porphyromonadaceae bacterium
GGATGCTTTTGGTCTTTCCAGAGAGATAAAAAAGGAGTATCCGGATATCCATATCGTTGTGCTGACTCCTTTTTCAAGGGAGGTTTCACTCAAGCTTGTGAAGGAAGACCTGAGCGCGATTGACTATGTGTTCTCATGGCTAGGTAATGCCAATATCCTCTTAGCGATTATTAAGCTAATTGAGGATAGAATGAATCTGGCTTATGATGTTGAAACAGTAGGTGTTCAGACCATATTACTGATTGAAGATTCGGTGAGGTATTATTCAGCTTACCTGCCTAATATTTATAATATTGTTTTTACCCAGTCCAAATCTTTCATGCAGGAAGGTCTGAATGCTCACAAGAAAATGCTCAGGATGAGGGGGCGACCAAAAATTCTTCTTGCCACTAACTATGAGGAAGCTGTTAGGCTGTATCAGAGATACCAGGACAATATGTTAGGGGTAATTTGTGATGTTTCGTTCCGAAGAAATGGGAAAAAGGAAATTGATGCTGGAATAAAGTTTTGCAGTAAGGTTAGAAAGGATAATCCTTTCATGCCCATATTAATTCAATCATCCGACCTTGGCAATCAGGCTAAGGCGATGGAAATCAAGGCCAGCTTTATTCATAAATATTCCAAAACACTGGAGATTGAGCTTAGAAACTTCATGAAGCGGTATATGGCATTTGGCGTTTTTGTTTTCCGAATGCCTGAAACAAATGAGGAGGTTGGAAGGGCTTCTAACCTCAAAGAGATGCAGGAAGTAGTTATGAAAATACCTGAAGAATCTCTGGCTAGACATTTTAATAATAATGATTTTTCCAAATGGCTTAATGCCAGGGCTTTTTTTCAGATAGCCCGCCACCTTAAACATAAAACACTGAATGATTTTGATAGTGTAGAAGGTGCGCGACAACACATCTATAGTATTTTTGCGAGCTATCGTTTGGCTAAAGCACGTGGTGTTATATCCACATTTGATAGGGAACAATTTGATGAATATATGCTCTTCTCCAGGATAGGGGAGGGCTCTTTAGGGGGTAAAGCAAGAGGATTAGCATTTATCGATTCCTTTATTAAAAGTAATCATTTATTCAATCGCTGGGATGACGTTTTGGTAACGATCCCCAGAACAGTTGTTCTTTCAACGGAAATTTTTGAGGAGTTCATGGACCAGAATAACCTCTGGAGAGTGGCAACCTCAAAGCTATCTGATGATCAGGTGTTAAACCTATTCGTCAATGCTACTTTGCCGGTTCGGATCAAAGGGGATTTAGTTGCTTTTGCAAAAGTTGCACGAGGCCCTATTGCAATAAGATCTTCCAGCTTGCTGGAGGATAGCCATTATCAGCCGTTTGCAGGGATATACAGTACTTTTATGATCCCAAAAACTGAATCGAATCCAAGTAGAATGATGCAAATGCTTGACCACGCGGTTAAATCAGTATATGCTTCGGTTTATTTTAAATCATCCAAGGCATATATGGCAGCAACACAGAACCTTATCGATTCTGAAAGGATGGCCATCATTCTGCAGGAAGTTTGTGGGACACGGTACGGGAACAAGTATTATCCTGCAATTTCTGGTGTCGCAAGGTCAATAAACTTCTATCCTATAGGCCAGGAGAAACGCAATGATGGAATTGCTAAGATCGCTTTTGGGCTTGGGAAAATGATTGTTGAAGGAGGAGTCTCTCTAAGGTTCTCACCCAAGCATCCTAAAAATATTTTACAGATTTCTTCACCAGATGCAGCAATTAGGGAAACACAAAAAGATTTTTACGCTCTCGATCTTTTTTCTGATCATTTCCATCCTTCAACCGATGATGGAGTTAATCTTTTAAAACTTAAGATTAGGGAAGCTGAAAAGGATGGTAGTCTCAGATATGTGGCATCGAGTTTTGATTTCGAGAACGATATGCTTAGAGATGATTTTCGTTTCAAAGGGAGAAAGGTCTTGACTTTTAATAATATTCTCAAACATGAAACATTCCCGCTGGCCGATATTATAGATACATTGCTGAAAGTTGGTGAACAGGAAATGAACAATCCAATTGAAATTGAGTTTGCGGTTAATCTTGATGTTCCAGATGATCAGGTTCCTATATTTAATTTCCTTCAGATCAGGCCTATCGTTCAAAATGATGATGCCTTAAATTTTAATCTCCAAAAGGTTGTAGAAGAGGACGTTTTGGTTTACTCAGAGTCGGCTCTGGGGAATGGCATTCTTAAAGGTATAAGTGACCTGGTTTATGTAAAGCCAGATTGTTTTCGTGCTGCCGATAGTCGTTCCATAGCTGATAGAATAGATAAACTCAATGAAAAATTTGTTGATGAGGTCAGGAATTATATTCTCGTTGGCCCGGGAAGATGGGGTTCATCAGATCCCTGGCTGGGAATTCCGGTGAAATGGTCTCAGATTTCTGCAGCTCGACTTATAGTAGAATCAGGATTAAAAGATTATAGAATTGATCCTAGTCAGGGTACCCATTTCTTTCAGAACCTGACTTCTTTTAGAATAGGGTATTTTACGATCAATCCTTACCTGAATGAAGGGATATTTGCCGTTGATTATCTCGATGAACAAAAAGCTGCATATGAAGATGAATTTATCAGACATATCAAATTTGAAAAACCAATTTGTGTTTTAATCGACGGACAGGCTAGCAAGGGAGTGGTTTATAAGGAAGGACACGGCCCGGAAAAAGATATAGATTGTTCCTTGTGATGGAGTTTTAAAGCTCTGGAAATCTGAGTTAAATCATGTATTTAAATGATGAAATACCTTTGATAAATCAAAAATACTCAGCTAATTTTACAAAAAGAAAGTCAAAGGTGAATTATTAATAGTATTCCCTTTGACGTTAGAAATAATATTTAATTTAATCGCGATGAATGTTGAAAGAATATTAATCGAATTAGAGAAGAAGCACCCAGGTGAGCAGGAATACTTGCAAGCTGTTCGGGAGGTTCTGGAATCAATTGAAGAGGTGTATAATGAAAGCCCTCATTTTGAATCTGCCAGTATTATTGAGCGAATGATTGAACCTGACAGGATTCTAACTTTTAAAATCCCCTGGGTTGATGATCAGGGAAAAGTTCAGGTAAACCTGGGTTGCAGAATTCAGTTCAATAATGCTATTGGTCCCTATAAAGGAGGACTACGTTTTCACCCTAGTGTTAATCTGAGTATTCTCAAGTTTCTTGGGTTTGAACAGATTTTCAAGAATTCACTCACAACTCTTCCTATGGGGGGAGCCAAAGGGGGATCAGATTTCAACCCTAAGGGAAAATCTGATGGTGAGATTATGAGATTTACTCAAGGATTCATGCTTGAGTTATGGAGGCTTATCGGTCCCGAAACTGATGTCCCTGCTGGTGATATCGGAGTAGGTGCCCGTGAAATAGGTTTCCTCTATGGTATGTACCGTAAGCTGGCACGTGAGAATACGGGTGTCCTTACAGGTAAAGGCCGAGCTTGGGGAGGTTCACTTGTTCGTCCTGAAGCTACTGGTTTTGGTAATGTGTACTTTGCCAAAGAGATGCTTCAAACCCAAGGTGAAACATTTGAAGGAAAAACTGTATGTGTCTCGGGTTTTGGAAATGTTGCCTGGGGAGCTGTTCGCAAAGCTACTGAGCTGGGAGCTAAAGTAGTAACAATCTCCGGACCTGATGGATATGTTTACGATCCCGACGGAATTAGCGGGGAGAAGATTGAATATATGCTGGAGCTAAGAGCTTCAAATAATGATGTTGTCCAGCCTTATGCATTGGAATTTGGTGTTGAATTCCATAAAAATAAAAGGCCGTGGGAGGTTAAATGTGATATAGCTTTGCCATGTGCAACTCAGAATGAACTGAATGTAGATGATGCACGGAGCTTGATCGAGAATGGGTGTAAGTGGGTTTGTGAAGGTGCCAATATGCCTTGCACTCCTGAGGCAATTGACCTGTTCCATGAGCATAAATTGCTTTTTGCACCAGGTAAAGCCGCTAATGCAGGAGGTGTATCTGTTTCAGGTTTGGAAATGACTCAGAATTCTCAGAAACTGAATTGGTCACGCGAGGAAGTTGATGCTAAGTTGCACTCCATCATGCGTGATATCCACCAGCAATGTGTTGACCATGGTACAGACAAGTCTGGTTATGTGAATTATGTTAAAGGTGCTAATATAGCCGGCTTCTTAAAGGTTGCTAACGCAATGTTAGACCAAGGAGTAATCTAGTGAGGCTGAAGACCTGAGATTATTAAATCTCAAGGCTTTTTACTATTGCCTCACGATCTACCTTTTTAATCAGGCCCTGGAGAACTTTTCCGGGGCCTGATTCTATAAAATCGGTGGCTCCGTCTTTCAGCATATTCTGTACTGTCTGAGTCCATCTGACAGGACTGGTTAGCTGGGCAACAAGGTTATTACGTATCTCATCTGGATCAGTATGAGGTAGAGCATCAACATTTTGATAAATAGGGCATAAGGGCGCTGAGATAGGTGCTGCTGAAATTGTGGCAGCAAGTTTTTCCCGTGCAGGTTCCATTAGAGGTGAATGAAACGCCCCGCCAACAGGCAATTTCAAAGCCCTTCTGGCACCCTTCTCTTTTAAAATCTCAATAGCTTGATCTATCCCTTCATGGGATCCGGAGATAACTATTTGACCAAGTGTATTGTAATTGGCTGGAACAACAACAGCATCTATGCTGCTGCATACCTGTTCAACTATTTCATTTTCCATTCCAATAATTGCTGCCATCGTAGACGGATTCATCTCACAGGCTGCTTGCATGGCTATGGCTCTTTGATAAACTAATTGGAGCCCGTCTTCAAAATTTAGAGACCCTGCTGCCGTAAGTGCGCTAAATTCACCAAGACTGTGCCCGGCAACCATATCTGGAGAAAACTCTTTATCTGCAACTTTTGCAAGAATTACAGAGTGCAGAAAAATAGCAGGCTGGGTAACTTTGGTCTGCTTGAGATCTTCTTCTGATCCTTCAAACATTATATCAGTTATAGAATATCCCAGGATATCATCAGCTTGTTTAAATAGTTCTCTTGCATTTGATGATTTGTCAAATAGATCCTTACCCATTCCCGGGTACTGGGCTCCCTGGCCCGGAAAAACGAATGCACGCTTCATATTATAAGGTATTATTTGTTTATTGATATCTCCTGCTGTGCCTAATACAGTTTGGCATTAATGAGGTGGATAAATTCCTCACGGGTGGCTGTTTTTAAAAAAGCTCCGGTGAAATCAGAGGTGGTAGTGACAGAATTCTGTTTCTGGATACCCCGCATATGCATACACATGTGCTGTGCTTCAATAACTACAGCAACGCCAAGAGGCTTAAGAGTATCCTGTATGACGTCCCTAATCTGAGTGGTTAGTCTTTCTTGTACCTGAAGGCGACGCGAATATGCCTCAACCACCCTGGCAATCTTACTCAACCCGGTGATATAACCATTTGGAATATAGGCTACATGCGCTTTGCCAAAAAATGGCAGTAGGTGATGTTCACACATTGAGTATAAATCTATATTCTTTACCAATACCATCTGTCTGTAATCTTCCTTGAATAAGGCAGATTTTAATATTTCAACCGGATCCATCTCGTAACCCTGAGTGAGAAATTGCATTGCTTTTGCTACTCTTAGTGGGGTTTTAACTAAACCCTCTCTTTCTCCATCTTCACCAAGAAGGTTAAGAACCGCTTGGTAATGATCAGCAATAGCATTTGTTGTCTCATCATTATATCGCTCGATCTTTTGGTATCCCTCTCCGTTATTATCGTGTAGTGTAAATTCCATAATTTCTAAATCCTATTTTGAAAAGTATGACAAAATAAATACAAAAAATGTTTTAAAAAGGTAAATTAGTCAGATTAATTTTTAACCATGAACCAATTAATAGTAGTATCTACTCTAAAAGAAATTCAGCCTTTTTTAAACAGCTTTAATGTGAGTCAAAAAAGCTCCACTTCGGGCTTTATTAAGCTTAGCGACGAGCTAGAGTTGCTTATATCAGGTATTGGAAGCCCTTCAACTATTTTCACTTTAACAAAGTTGTTGTCAGCCAGGCAGTACGGTCGAATTGTTCAGGTTGGAATTGCAGGTAGTTATAAGCATGATATTCCTCTGGGAAGTATTGTTGAAGTGGGGCAGGATTGCTTTGCCGATTTGGGGATAGATGATAATGGCAGTTTTGTTCAGCTCTTTAATACCGGATTATCTTCTGCGAATGAGAAGCCATTTAAAAATGGCTTGCTGGTGAATCCGGGTCAAAAGAATACCGGTTTTCCCAATGTGAGGTCTATAACAGTTAATACTGCATCAGGTAGTAATGAATTGATCCAACAGCGTAAATCTTATTTTAATCCTGATATAGAGAGTATGGAAGGAGCTGCTGCTTTTTTCGTATGTATGCAGATGGGAATACCAATTATGCAGATGAGGTCAATATCTAATATGGTTGAACCGAGGAACAAAAAAGCATGGGAAATGGATATTGCTATCAAAAATTTAAACAACTGGCTGATGGATTTTGTTAATGTTGGAGAAAGCAATTAACTGTTGAGGAAGAACAATGGATATAACAATAGGCTTTAGTACCTGCCCGAATGATACCTTCATCTTTGATGCTCTGATTAATGGTAGGATTGATTCAAAAGGCTTGATCTTTACCCCGATTCTTGCAGATGTTGAGGAATTGAATTCCAGAGCAAAAGAGGGTCAGCTTGATGTCACCAAACTTTCCTATCATGCTTACGGCCATGTTGCAGATAAATACAAAGTTCTGGATGCAGGTAGCGCTCTGGGTTGGGGAAACGGCCCCCTCGTAGTGAGTAAAAGGAAAATATATCCTGATGAAATGGATGATGTTAGAATTGCCATACCAGGTGAGCTTACTACTGCCAATTTTCTTATGGGAATTGCATTCCCTGGTTCAATAGATAAAAAAGCATATTTATTTTCAGATATCGAGGAGGTTGTGCTGTCAAATGAGGCGGATGTTGGTGTTCTTATTCACGAAAATCGGTTTACCTATGCCAACAGGGGACTTAAGCTGATAATGGATCTGGGCGAATTTTGGGAGCAAACCACAGGGATGCCAATCCCTCTCGGTGGTATAGTTGTTAGTCGCCAGATCCCGGAAGAAAAACAAATCCTGATTCAGGAGCTAATCCATAACAGCCTCGTCTTTGCACACGAAAATCCTGGCTCGGCTTTGCAATACATGAAGAGTTATGCCCAGGATATGAGAGATGAGATTATGCTTCAACATGTGGATACCTTCGTTAATGAATTTTCACTTAGCTTAGGTGAAGATGGCAAAAAAGCGGTATGTAAACTACTCGAAATTGGTAGCAAAAAAGGACTGTTTCCTGTTCCTGGAGACGATGTTTTTGTGTAATTTAGGCACAACTAAATCTCGCGTTAATGCCCCAGGCTAATTCCTTTATTAATTATCCTGATTTTTTTATTAGAACACCGATTTTCCCTTTGGATTATATCGAGGAGATTCCGGATGAATCAGGTGATCTGCTGGTGTTCTTGAGAAAGCAGTGGGAAAACCCAATTATTAGAGATGCTATTATTTTCGCTTCTCCAACATTGTTTGATCAGCTAAACGAGGAATTGAGAAACATAAAGAACTGAAAAAAGAATCAGAATTAAAAAATCTGGAAAAAT
>CAYXQX010000043.1:0-14463 GCA_964467485.1 uncultured Porphyromonadaceae bacterium
TATTGTGATGCATTTTCTAATGCCATCTGAGAAGCTTTACCCGTAATTGTATTTTTAAAATCTGTTGCTCCGCCATTGAGAGTGATGCCTCCCAGGACACCACTTTCCAGACTAACCTGATTTTTACCTTCGGCTTGGGCCA
Source organism: uncultured Porphyromonadaceae bacterium (assembly GCA_964467485.1). Taxonomy (GTDB): domain Bacteria; phylum Bacteroidota; class Bacteroidia; order Bacteroidales; family UBA12481; genus JAUVKA01. The sequence continues at coordinate 143 of CAYXQX010000043.1, forward strand.
TCTCGCTGCAAATGAAAATCACCTCGCCAGTGCTCACGTCTATCACCCTCAGCGTGTACTTAACAAGAGCAACTAACTCCTGAACTTTAAGATCCGACATAAGCTTGTTAGTTACAATAGCAGCCTGACCTCCTGTAGCAGCTGTAACAATACCTTTCAATGGAATGCCGGTCGACTTAACCACTACATCAGGAGGAAATGCTGATCCTACTACAAGATAGTCAACCCCTGTTGTCTTGGTTTCTGCACCATTCTTCTTAAGACCTAACTCAAACTGCTGAAGATCAAAAGTTTCTCTATCAAGAATCCTGAACCGATCCAGCCTAAATAATTCTTCAGAAAGCAAATCACTCATGTATAAACCTAATTGTCCCCCGTGCCCACCAACAATATTCATTGGAGGTATGACAATAAACTTTTTAATCATCGCGTCGTCAACTTCCGACTCACCGATTACATAGACCTTCATCCCAACAGTCAATTTATCAAAAGACTCAGGGGGATATGCCTCACCAACAGAATATGCTTCAGCTACTTCTGTTAGAGTGATATTTGAGACCATCTCGTCCTTTTTCTGAATCTTCTCCCCTGTTACCGGATGAATAATTACCTCACCCGGCTTAACAACCTTGATTAGATCACCTTTACTAACCTGAGTGGAGTTTAGGTCAAGTGTAACCTTTCCATCATTTAGGGAAATTATATATCCCTGAATACCAGCATCCTGGCAATGAGAAGAATTTGGCATTAGAATTACAGCCATGAGGATGGCTATGAAAAAATTCCCGTGGGCAAATTTCATGGGCGTTTAGCTTTGGTTTATTAAACCTAAAAATGCGAAAAATTTTATATCTATTCTAATTCTAAATATAAATCCTGATTATATCTTGGCGAACAAATGCAATAGAAAATTAGATCATTATCACCCTTATTCTCTATCCTTTGTGGAGTATTAGAAGAAATTATTATCACATCACCTACCGCAACCTCAGCTGGCTCCATATCTCCAACAGATACAACTCCTTCACCTTCAACAATTATGTACCTCTCCTCCACTCCATCAAGCTTATGCCATTTTGTGGTTATCCCCGGCTCAACCCGTGCTCTTGCAATCGATAATGCCGGGTCAACTCCCTCATTCCAGCTCTCAAGAATATGACATCTCTCCTGGCTTGGGAATTCTCCGGATGCATCAAAATGAACTATTTGTGGTTCCATAATAATATCCTCTTCAAAAGGTATTTTCTCATTTTGGTTCATAAATATGGGCCCATTTCTTTTAAGTATAAATACACATAAAGCTTCCCGCATTTTTATGACCTAGTAAAGATATTAAATTGTTTCAGCATGATTTTGCCTCTAATTGACATATTCTCAATACGGAGAATCTATTCTCTCAAGTTTTTTTTCAAAATATCGGTTAGATTTATCTACTAGAAAATCCGGGCCTCGTGAGCGCATCGTGCCGGAGCTTGAAGCAAAAGTTGTATGTTCTTGATCTAATGCTTGATAATATCCAGAAAGTACTGTTCACCTGTTTCAGGAATTGATTGTTTTTTACGCCGGATTATCTAATTAAAGACGCAGATTCATCAGAAGAGCATTTTGTGCATTCGAGCGGATTAACTGAAAACATAAGAGAAAATGACGAAGTAACGTTTGATTTGCAAGAAGGGAAAAAAGGTATGAATGCGGTAAACGTTAAACTAGCATAGTTTAAAATATTATAACATTGAATTTTTAAAGCCCCACCATCAGTGGGGCTTTTTTTATGCCCAATCGATCTCTAGGCTTCCTTATATTCCTGCACCAGTGTTTCCATTAATTCTTTAACCGAAACTATTTCTGTCGTTTTATATGCATTTGATCCTGCAAAGGCATAGCCATTGTGGAAATTCCCCTTCTGAGCGTTAACAAGAACAGCCACAATGCAATATGGCGTTGTTTTAATATCACAGGTTTTCAAACAATGATAAGGGCATTTTATTGGACGTTTTTCACCCCTCTTTACTTTTGCAATAAAATCATTCATAATAGCACGGCCCGGCATACCTACAGGACTTCTAACTATCACCATATCTTCTTCCTTGGAATCAATGTAAGTCTGCTTAAAATCCATAGAAGCATCACACTCGTCAGTGGTAACAAAACGTGTTCCCATCTGAACACCCGATGCCCCTAAATCCATGATTTCTTTTATATCTGCACCTGTAAAAATACCACCTGCAGCAATGACCGGTATTTTAGTACTATGCTTTTCTTCAAAATACTTCACCTGTTCAACCACTTCAGGTATAAGCTTTTCCAGTGCAAAATCGGGATCTTCAAGCTGCTCCATTTTGAACCCCAGATGTCCGCCGGCTTTAGGACCTTCAAGAACTATCGCATCTGGCAAATAATCAAATTGGCCTTTCCATCTGGAACATAATATTTTAGCAGCTCTTCCTGAAGAAACTATCGGGACCAGTTTTGTTTTTGATCTTTTAGTTAAGTACTGAGGCATATTTAAAGGAAGCCCTGCCCCGGCAAAAATTATATCAATCTTTTCTGAAATAGCCGTTTTAACCAAATTAGTGAAATTTGTCATGGCAACCATTATGTTTACACCCAGAATTCCATCAGTTAATTCTCTTGCCTTTTGTATCTCCTTCTTTAGAGCCCTAGCATTGGCTTCGAGAAAGTTTTTGGCATAATCAGGCTCAAACATACCAAGTCCTGCAACAGCTATAACACCAACCCCACCCTGGTTTGCAACTGCCGATGCCAATCCTGACATTGAAACACCAATACCCATTCCTCCCTGAATAATTGGGAGTTGAATCCTTAGATTTCCTATATGTAATTCTTCCATACCCTTTATAATCATCTTTGTTGTAGTTGGTGAAAATACTTCTTTATTCTAACTCACAACAATTGTAATAAGATAATCACAATAGGATTTTGTTTTTTTAACAAAAGAGGCAGAAGTTTTTTGAATTATATTCTCTCACTACTTCCCTCCAAAATCAAACGACAAGCCCAGGGTAGCAAAGGATTTATTACCAAGATGAATACCTGGCTGGATATACATTTGATCACCTATACGAAAGTCTCCGTGCAGATAAAAACTGGCAAGATTATGATTTCTGGATCCGCTTAGCGGAATCCGGAGCAAGAATCAGGAAAATTTCCGGTGATCATTTCTTCTATCGCCAGCATAGCAACTCAAAATCGAGCAAATCTGCTGAAATACGTCAGCTGCTCAACCACAAAATCAAACAGAAACATCAGCATTTATATGAAAAGTATGTTGGTAGGTGAGCAGAGGTGCCTAAATTGAAGTATCAAAGCACATAAACCTTTTCATAATGCTCTTTCTCACTAACATTTCAGTGGATCTTTTAAATACTACCTAGTTTTCAAGTACCTCTTCGGATTCTCCACCGCAATCTTCCGAAAATTATCCTCCTCAGCCAAGGAGTGTGAAACATCAGCATATACATTTGGATGATTTATTATCAGCTGCTTAATCTTGAAAAAACAAGTTCTTCTATATTCTGCCTCAGTTGTCGGAACGTAAATGGTTATGTTTGGCTTCAATCCTCCAGAAGCAGATTGCGAAGATTTTCTGGGTTTTTCTATGCATCGCACTGATCATTACGGAAAGCCCAAAATCATTGCGTACAGATGACTGGTGGAAAGGATATTTTGGCGACAATCAAAGGTCTGCGAGGAGAAAGTTTTTTGCACGTTTGTAGACTTTGATCAGAAGTCAAGCTTTTATCTCCTTACTATATTAAAAGTATAAGGAACAGTAATCATAGATTTCACAGGAATTCCCTCATTGATGGCCGGCACCCACATGGGCATTGCCATAATAATCCTTTTTAACTCCTTGTCAAGATCCTTATTGAAACTCCTGATAACTTCAACACCTTCTACCACCCCAACCTGATTAATAACTACCTGCAGGTAGCAGGTGCTTTTTGGCTTGCCTATTTGACCTCTTGAAGGAAAGACTGACTTCGGCAGCATAACATAATCTTGAAGGTAACGACTAAATGCTTCCATTCCCATAGCAAACATGGGTTCATTCTCATCTGGGCCTAGCGTTCGATGATGATTATTATAATTAAGCATAAAAAATACTGCTGGATACTCAGGTACAGTGTATACCGTATCCTCAGGAAGGACTGAATCTGGTGATATGATTTTAAAACTCTCCTCCTCAACTTCTCCTTCCAGAAATGAACAAGTAGCAATTAAGGTATCCTGATTTATGATTTCCCATACCCCATTGGGTAGGCCAGCTTCATAACCCAGCCTAACTCTAAACCCATCTTCACCAATGAAAGACCATTTACCAACTCTTTTATTATTCTCATAATTCCCCACCACACACAAAGTACTATCTAAGTCATAATAGTTCCAATTTCCGATCCATTCGCCATCCAAATACGCCCCGGAAACCGCAAGTCCACCATCATAATGAAGAGATTTCCACTCACCATTGAGAACTCCGTAAGAATAATTACCAATTATATTCACCTGACCACTATGATAATACTTTCTGTATTTCCCATGCCTGATTTTCTTCTTTTTCTTCAGCACCTGAAAGTCTTCCAATAACTGACCACTCGGTGATTGAACCCTTGTCCACATCACTTCCTGGGCCTGAACATTAACCGTAAAGGCAAAGAATAACACACTTACGAGGAAGTAAAACTGTATCTTAACTAATTGCATAAAATAAACGGTGTAACGGTGTAACGGTGTAACGGTGTAACCGGATACCTTGCCCTACAACAAGCCTAATCGCAATTTGATCTCATTGCTATCAAACCCTCTGGTATCAAAAGGATGAGCTTCCGTACTGAATACATGATGATCAAAGCCAAATAGCTCATCATCGCTGAACATCAGGTAGAAATACTTTAGTGTTTCAGCAAAGAAATAGGTGGCCATATAGTCACGCTTCTCCATGGTCTGAACATCCTCCACAGCCGAAAATGCAATGTCTGTTTTACAATGCTCTACAATATCACGATAGAATTTCACACCCATCTGGCGGTACTTATTATCGCCGGTGATCCTGTACAAATAATAAGCTGATTCTATTATCTCCGGATTTAAATCATACACGGGATAATTTGGGACATGTTTATCATAATCATAGATCATCGGCTCCAAGCCATATTTATCCCATAACCACTCCCAGGTTTTTTGTAATTCCTTAGCCCGAGGCACATCTCCTGATATAGCCAGAATTGCCGGAAAAAAGGCATCGTAAAGGGTAACTACTGAGCTGGTTTTTTCGCCTGAGTTCATATCAACTCTTCCATACCAGAGAAGAGAATCTTTTACTTCCGGCAAATATTTATTAATAGCGGTAATGCTGGTATCCCACATTTTCTTGATGTCGGTGTCGTGGAACAGCAGCCAGGCTTTATACATGTACTCATAATAAGAATCAACACCGGCACATATATGGCTGTTTGTATTGAACCATTCTCCTGTTTCAATATTGATACCCTCCCCAACCAGATCTAACTTGGAACGCCTCTCAAAAACTGCCATGCTAGCCTTTTTGGCTGCCTGATAATAGACCGGATTATTTGTGAAATAACTCAAAACACCCATTTCAATCAAATAAGTACCAGCCTCTGCAACATTTACTTTCTCCCCTTTTACTGCACCTGTTTTAAGATTAACCCAGTAATAAGGCATTCCTGTGGGCGAGTTGAATGCAGGTAACATCCTTTTAGCAAAGTCCTCAGCCTTCGCAAGAATCTCAGGATTTTCGGTATACTGATACATAGCCAACAAGCCTCCTAACACCCTGATATTCACCTCAAACACCTTTACATCAATATCTTTATTAAAATCAAGCTCTTCAACCACATATTTTTCTATCTCTGCAGCTTCTTCATCAAGACCCATAACTTTTAGTGTACTATAAGCATCGACCGGCGAGATATAGAGAGGTTCATCATACCAGTTTTTGGATGACTTGCTTAAGGGCAAAAGCACATCACTACCCCATGCATATTTCTTGTAGGCTTCCCATGAGCGCTTCGTCTCCTCTTTCACAAGAACAGAAAGATCCATTCCTGATACAGATAGATTGATGGGCCAGTCGTCGGTTCGGAATGAGGACGCAGGCAAACCATCTTTGTTGAAAAGATTGGGCTCGTCGGCATTGCCAAAAGCAAACCTTACTGCCTTAGGTTCAGGCACAAACGCTGAGCTAACAATAATTTTGCTTCCTTTTATTTTTGCCTCAGCAGCCTGAAAGATCCTGTCATCTCCAGCTATCTCGAAATGAGTTAAGGGGTTTCCCCTGGACATGAGTCCTCCACCCACATAATCAAAGCTGATAAGGGCTTTGTCTCCTTTAATCTCCATTGATTTATAAAGAGGACCTGAGTAAACTATCTTGCTCTTACCATAATCTTTTGCCATGGCCCATAAAGCCAGGCGGTGACCCACATCACGTTTGTTAGTTGGGTGAATATTTTTCGGATTGCCTATATCCATAGTAACGGCCATACCGGTGTTAGGTACTCTCAGAGTTTTCCTCTGAGCATCACGGACAAAAGCCCCCATATCAGGCTCTCTATAATTAAAAGGAGCAATCTGTACAAAGTAAAACGGGAAATCACCCTGACCCCACTCGTTTCTCCAGTCACCAATGAGCAACTCCATCAGATCATCATAAATATCCGGTCTGGCCCTGTTAGATTCTCCCTGATACCATATCGCTCCCCTAATGCCGAAAGGAATTAAAGGTTTTAGCATTCCATTATAAAGACTTGCAGGTGTCTGATGTGTTCGGGGTACCTGACCAGGATTAACATTACGTTTACGACTCTCGTAGGTATTAATATAATACTGTCCGCTTGGAGCAGATGCCAGAACTTGTTCATTCACCCAGGCCTGAGCCGAGGAGCCTCCCCAACTTACATGTATCAGCCCGATAGGAACCTGCATATTCCAATACAATTCCTTCCCAAAATAATATGCCACAGCACTGAATGATTTGGCTGTTGTTGAGTCACATTCAACCCATTTACCATAGATATCTTTTTTTGGCTCATCAGCATTTTCACGAGCTACATAAAATAGCCTGATGTTGGGTTGATTGGCATACTTCACCTCCTCCTGCCACTTCTCCGATTGAGTTAAAACAAATTGCATATTGGATTGCCCGGAACAAACCCAGACTTCCCCAATCATCACATTTTCAAGTGTATGCTCATTAATACTTAGAGTATATGGTCCACCGGCCTCCGGTGTAGTAACCTTTGCTGTCCACTTGCCTTCCCGGTCTGTAACCGTGGTGACATTTTGATCCGACCAGCCCGGATCTATGGTGATTTTGGTGCCTGCTTTGGCCCAACCCCAAATGGGAGCATCAAACTGCTGCTGGAGAACCATATTGTCATTAATAACAGAGGGTAGTTGAACCTGAGAATTTGCATTGATCAGGATAAAACAAAAAATTACCAGGATAGAAATAGAAAGACGGGATGTTTTCATAGTTTAATTCGGTTTAATCAGTGCATCAAATATACCGATTTTTGCCTCCTGATGTAACAATTTCTTATTTGTGAAGTATTTTAGTTTTGATTAAAGCTACAATGAATTTTTTTGCTAATTTTGAACGTCCCCCTGTAATTATTTGCTCAGTACTATGAAATACACCAAGCTCTGGTTGATTGCCATGTTGTTTTTGGTTGTAGGGTTGGTGTCATGCGAGAAGGATCCTTTCCCGGATGACCTGTCAGAAATAGAAGCTGACCCAATGGGAACTCTTCATGTTGTTTTTAAGATTAGTCATCCCTGGCTACCAGTTAATAAAATCGTAAGAACAGATTTACATGTTGGAATAGATGGAGTTGAGATATACAAAGGCAATTACATACAATCTGCCAATGTTACTGATTTCCAAGACGAATACTTTTTCTACTTAACACCAGGAACCTATTACTGGATGGCCGGTATAGCGTGCACATGTAGCGGAGATTTATGCTCTGCAGGGGGATTCCCGGGAAACCAATGGGGTGCAAAATATACGATGGATCGGTTCACTGTTTATGACGATGAAGTAACCACGGTAATGCCAACGTTCCAATGATAAGAAGCCTGTTAATATTGCTCCTTTCAGGCCTTCTCTTCCTGGGATGTGAATCTGACATTGTTGTTTTTCAGGAGGATATAACTACCCCTGTGGTTTATTGCCTTCTGGATCAGGATCAACCTATACAAAGCCTGAGACTATCACGTTCCTACAGTTCCTACCGGGCATCTGAACCCCCGGATAGCCCTGATAGTATCAACCTAAAAAGAGCACTGGATATAGCACTCGAACAGGTAAAGGGAGGTGTAGTTGAAAAACGAGTATTCTTTAAGCCTGTGGATATTGAGAAAGACTCCGGATTTTTCCCTCTTACCGAGCATTGGATATATCAAACTGACATGGAAATCCTGTCGGATACTAGATACAACTTGATTATTTATCTTGATGACTCTGATAAGATCGTCTATTCTACCTGTACAACAGTTGCTCCTTTTGAAATCACAAACCCTGCCTACCCTCTGATAAGGAATCTCCATTTTCAAACAGATCATAATCCTCAATTCTATTGGACAGGTAGTGTTAACGCCGGAATATATCAGTTGGGCTTTATTTTGCATTATGATGAGATATCTGCAACAGAGATGGAAAGGAAAAAAGTCGACCTATCCTTCAACACAAAATTTGTAGCTGACGAATCAGCCCGGTTTATTAATCAAAGTATAAATAGCAATCAGTTTTATATCAAGCTAAATGAACAATTGATAAGCGATCCGGGATTACTTAGAAAATTTGTGGGAATTGACTCATATATTGTCTGCGGAGGAACTGAACTGGCATATTTAGTGAAGCTTCAAACAAGCGGGCAAACATTTAGCCTGATGGAGTACACCAATATTCTCAATGGTATTGGAGTATTTTCTTCTATCCTTTCCCGACAAACAAATGGTTTTATTCTAACTGATCAGACCATTGATTCACTGGCCTACGGACATTACACCTATGATCTTAATTTCCTCGACAGAAACGGGGTTAGAGAGGAAGGAGGCGGGAAATGAGATGCACTAAGCTTATTGGTATACTAATACTGGTCATCATGCTGATATCAAGCTGCGGAGATGAGTCAGCCTCCATCGACTATCAACCTGTAGCTGAATTTGTTGTTAGTCCGGATTCTGGAAATACTACTACCATTTTTCAATTTGATGCAGCCCCCGCTCTGGCTCCCAGCCTGGAGGACAATCCCGTTTTTCTGCGATGGGACTGGGACGCCGATGGAGAGTGGGATAAGATGTATACATCAGGAGGGAATTATACCCATCGCTTCTTCAAAAAAGGAACATATACAATACTTTTGGAAGCAGCCACGCTCTTAGGCAGAAAAGACACAACCCGGATTACTCTCGTTATTAATCAGGGATATTCACCCCCTCATCCTGATTTTATTATTAGCCCTGATTCTGCAAATATCTTTACCGAGTTTGTTTTTGACGCATCTGCCTCTAAGGATGATGAGGATTCTCTAAACCAACTCCAATTCAGATGGGATTTTGAGGGCGACGAAATTTGGGATACTGAATTCTCGTCCGAACCAATAGTAAAACATATCTACGAAGAAAATTCGGATTACATCGTGAAGATGGAGCTGAGGGATCCGGATGAAATGAGTGCTATTGCTTCTTTCCAATTAGAGGTGACAAGACTAAATGACCAAATTGAACCTCACATGACCACTGAGTGCTGGCCTTGTACGATGGAGGATACTATACATTTTGATGCCGGTGAGAGTTTTATCAAAGATGACCCTGAAGGGCAACTACTATATTCCCTGGATATTTTTAATGATAACATTTGGGAATTCAAAAACAGTGAATCATCAATCTTTGAATACCGAATACCCAGTGAAGGGAAACATAAGGTTAAGCTCAGGGTTACAGACAAAGATGGCCTGTACATGGATTCGGTTTATATAGTTGAAATTTTTCCCTTTAATACAGCTCCAAAAGCCCTGTTGGTTCTGGGCAACCGTTATGGTAATACCTCAACCAACTTCTACGTTCACGGGCGGGGTTCCTATGACAGGGAATCAAGCTATCTCGACCTAAAAATTAAATGGGATATGAATGATGACGGACAATGGGATGTTGAACATAATGACAAATTTGAAGCCTGGCTTAAATTTGATGAGCCGGGCAAATACCCTATAGCCTTCAATCTAACTGACACTCAGGATAAAAGTATTACTGTTTATGATACAATAACTGTCTTTCCCGGAAATCATACTACAGATTTAGTTGAGGACAGAAGAGAAAACTACATACCGGAATATTACGGCGCTGTATTGATAGGAAACACCTGGTGGACTCAGAGAAACTCAATTTACAAACCACCTGAAAAAGCACTCGGAACTTACCCTGTAAATGCTTATAAAAATGAATACGACAGTATAAGCAAGTATGGGTATTTGTATCCATACTCAGCTTTAAATAGCAAATTTAGCCCATGTCCGGATGGCTGGAGAATACCTTCTCTTGAAGATTGGGAACAATTAATGACCGATCTTGAACCTAATAACAGCATTTCTGATCTGTTATTAGGTGGATATAGTGAACTGCACCTGAAACTTACCGGACAAAAGGAATTCGGCGATTACGATGGGAAAGGCAGGATGGTTCATTACTACACCACCTCATCAACTCCACAAGGGCATGTCTATCTGTGGTATATTGATAACCTTCTAAAAAAGAACAAGAGCGTGCTGGCTGGCAGATATTATTCTCTCCCGGTTCGTTGCATAAAAAATAACTGATTAACACAAAAGTTACTTCCTCGTCACCGGCCTTATCCAATCGAAATCTATTCCTGATACACGAATTAAGTACTGTCCGGGACTCAGTTGCTCAAGAGATATCTCTTTATTAGTGCCTGAAAGAGGACTCTCAAGATCTCGTTTGAACATAGACCTACCTCTCAGATCAAGAACTTCAAGTTGAAGCTTTTGAGAATCAAAACCTGTAAGTTGAATATTTACTATCCCGTCTGTAGGGTTTGGATAAATCTTAATATTCTGATCCAATATCATTTCATCTGTACCGCTTAGATCAGTACCCAGAAAGAATTCATCAATAGCGGCCCCATATCCAATATCCTTGCTATCTGTGTAATATAATGCAAACTCCATTCCTGGAATCAGCAGATCTTCAGGCAACTCCATAGAAAAGGTTCGCCACGACCATGTACGACCTGAAGGATCAATCTCCACCAGTGTATTCCAGGAAGGTTCGCCTTTTTCACGATATACAATATAGAGATGATCAAGATCCTGCCACCTCCGCAGGGAGTACTCAAAGCTGATTATAAGGCTTCCCTGGTGAAGGAGATCCATCACTGGTAGGATTGCATATCCACTGGCGCTTTTACCAACCTCACTGGCTAATACAGAATTGATGGCAATGAAATTTGATTCGCCCAGCTGGTTCATCTTAAATGTTGTTCCTGTGCCCCATTGCCATCCCGAGGGTTCTTTATCTAATAACCACCCATGGGCCTCAGTATCAAAATCTTCACTGTAGGGAAGAGATGCATCAACTATCGCCCTGGCCATCAACTCATTAGTTGGGGTAGATTCCCCATCCTCATACACAGCTGACACATAATACGTATAGCTCATCCCATTCTCAACATAATCGGTAAAACTATTTGATGGAGATGTTCGATAAAACTCACCATCCCTGTATATGTTATAGTGTTCCGGATTCCTTTCCATTGGTTCGATCCAGGAAAGGGTAATTTCTGTTGGTTTCTCGATAACAGACAACTGAACAGCAGGAGGCCAATAACCATCATCGATGATTGGAGATTCCCATATTCCCCTTCCAAATGTTCCTGCCCGAATCTTATTGACCTTGTAATTGATTGTGAGGGTATTAACAATAACATTTGGCAGCCCTTCATCATAAGGAAGCCAGGAGTCCATTTCAGGATTACGATAATATACACCCAAATCTGTCCCTGCATAAAGAGCATAATTGGAAAGCTTATTGATTTCTAAGCAGTTCACTGGAATATTTGGCAAGCCGTCTGAATAGTTAATCCAATTCTCACCAGCATCATCCGAATAGAATACTTTTTCTCCTTCGGTATAACCCGAAAGAGAAACCCACAGCTTTTCCGGCTCGCTCGGGGCAACAAGAATGTTTTCAATTTGTAAATCGGGAAGACTATGGCTGAGGACCTCCCAACTATCGCCCCTGTTCTGTGTACCCCACATGCTCGAACCTGCAGAGACATATATAAATGCATCATTAGAAGGAGCAAAAGAAATCTCATTAAGCCAGGATTCACCAGCAAGATCATCAGAAATATTATGCCATGTATCGCCCTTATTACCCGACAAATAAACTGAATGATAACCGGCGACGATCATATTATGATTCATGGGGCTTATCTGAAAAGGAGTTATCCATGCACCACCTTCTGCTGCCCTTATCCCCTTCCAATTCTCTCCCTGGTTGTCGGACCTCATAATATTGCCGTTCTGAGTAGAAGCATACATTATAGTGTGATCAACAGGATCAACAGCACATTCCATACCATCACCCCCGGCAACACTATTCCAATTTCCTGCATTATAAAGGAAGGTTCCATTATCCTGAGAGCCTTCAAGAATAATATCAGGATTAGAATATGATGCACCCATTCTATATATCTGAAGAATTGACAAACCATCACTTATATCAACCCATGAGGCTCCCTTGTCGATGGTCTTATAAAGACCACCATCATTACCCGAATAACAAACATTGTTCAAAGGATTTACGACCAGGGTATGCTCATCAGCATGAACATAGGGATTATCCTCAGCACCATACCAATGAGCAGTCAAATCCCAATTCTCTCCACCGTTGGAAGAGCCCCAGATATTAACACTCCCCGAATAAATAATATCCTCATTCTCCTGATCTATCGCCAGAGCAATTGCATACCATGCTATACCTGTATCTCCTGATCCATCAACAGCATAGCTGAAAATATTAATTGTTTCTTCAGTAGATTTGGCTACCCATGTTTCTCCGGCATCAGCTGATTTATATAGCCCCTTATAACCACTATCAGAATTGCTCATGACGGCATAAATTACTTCAGGATTTGCCTGTGTGACAGCCATCTCAGTGCGCCCAATACCTGTATCTGGCAATCCCTCAGCAAGTTGATTGAAGCTAAGCCCTTCATCACTTGATTTAAATATGGAATTCCCGGTACATGCATAAACAACGGAAGGGTCACCCGGCTTAAATTCCAGATCATAAAAATTACCGCTATTAATAAGCTCCCAGTTATCACCCGCATCTACTGATCTGAAAAGGCCCGGAGAACCAGCTGTGATTAATATATCAGGATCTGAAGGGTTAATTAAAATTCGGCGCATCCTACGCTGAGAAGTAGTTTCATGAATTAACCCGGTGGCTTCCCAGGTAGCACCCGCATCAATTGATTTCAGAATACCGTAACTATATGTTGGGCAGGAATTACCTCCATCCTTGTCACCGGTAACCATGTAAATAATATTCGGTTCCAGCGGATTTATGGCTAAATCAGAAACACCTAAAGCAGGCAGTTGATCGGTGGAGCATGTCCATTGATGTCCTCCATCTGTGGTTTTCCATACTCCTCCCGAAGGAGCTCCCACATAAAATATATCAGGATCAGTTGGATGGAAGACAATGCAGTTTATCCTACCGGCACCTGCAGGTCCTCCTCCATTTAAGCCATGAGGAACATCAACCGGGCCTAGAGGTGTCCAGCTTGCACCAAGAGAAGAAGATTTTAAACGTGTAACTTCTTTTTGCTGGTATGCTTCCCAAGTAGCACTTTCCGGAAAATTGCCATCAGGATATGATCTTGGCTCAACAAATGACAGGTAGCGCTGAAACTGCTTATAGCCAGTAGCCTTGCCCTGATCATGAGTTTCAAACCATTCGTTGAAGGCACTTCTTAACTCATTTACATTCTCAGAAATTTTACTTTCCTGATAAACTCCATCTTTCTTCAGCCATGGCTGTGAAAAACCAGCTGGGGCTGCCAAAGCGACAACAACCAGCAAAACAAAAAACTTTTTCATTATATTTATTCTTCTTGATTAAAAATCAACCCCCAACATCAATCTTACTCAGGAGTATGATGTTATTAGGATCGTCATAATTATACTGATACAAGCCATCCTCGCCTATTAGCATAAGAACACCTCCCATAGGTATTACATCAA
>CAYXQX010000044.1:0-5741 GCA_964467485.1 uncultured Porphyromonadaceae bacterium
AAACTTCAATGGATGATATTGCTAAATTTGCTAGAAAGGCCAAGGGTTCATTGTATTATCATTTTGCCAATAAAGAGGAGTTGTTCAGGGAGGTTGTTGTAAAGGAGGTAGATGAGATAAAATCGAAACTTTCTGAAGTGGTTAACAATAGTGAATACTCGGCTGAAGGAAAATTGAAGAAGTATATGTTGACAAGAATGGAATTGATGCAGCATGCTACCAATTACCAAGATACAATGCATCCAGGGGAAATTGATCACTATGAATTTACGGATGACATCAGGCATGATTTTGATGTTTGGGAAAAAGAGAGGCTCATAACAATAATAAATGATGGAGTGGAGCACGGAGAGTTTAATATAGAGATAGATACAGGTGTTCTTAGTGATATTTTTATAATGATAACCAAGGGTCTGGAGATTCCTTTTTTTGTCCAGGGTAAGTATGAACATTATCTACCGCATTTTGACGGGATGGCTAAAATTATTTTGAAAGGATTGAAGTAGTTTTTTTATCCGTAAACTGACCAAAAAACGAAATAAGTATAAATAAGTCAATTATGAAAACAATATCTGGAGAAATATTATCAAGGTTAGGTTGGGAATTTATTGGTGAATTTCCCGATGTTAAAAAGTCCATAGTAATTTTTGCTCCTCATACAGCGCATATAGATGCTTTTTACGGAAAACTTGGTTTTACTGAATTGGGTATTAAATATTTGTTCCTGTCGAAAAAGGAACTCTTCTTCTTTCCCATGAATCTGGTAATGAGAAAGTTTGGTTCAATGGCTGTGCGAGGTGTGAAAGGTAAGAATGCTATTTATCAGGTAGCGGAGATTTTAAATCAGACGGATGAACTTAATGTGATCATATCACCTGAGGGTCGCATTTCGAAGGTAAAGGGCTGGAATAAAGGGTTTTATTATATGGCAAAAAAGGCCCGGGTACCTGTTGTTGTGGCATTTCTTGACTATGAGAAAAAACAGATGGGTGTTAAAGGCATTATTCATGATTTAAATAATTACGATGAGGTGATTGTGCAGATCAATGATATGTATAAAGACGTTAAAGGGAAGAATCCGGAAGATTTTGTATTAAGCCATGTGTCTTAATTGGGAAGACATTTTTCAGATTTAGGCCAAAAATTATGTCGCATGACGATAAAGGATGAACAAAAAGTAGCACTAGTTCTTTCGGGAGGTGCTGCCAGGGGCATTGCTCATATTGGAGTAATCGAAGAGCTGGAGAAAAGGGGTTATGAAATTACCTCAATTGCAGGTACTTCCATGGGATCTCTAATAGGGGGCGTATATGCCACCGGAAAACTGAACGAACTAAAAAAATATCTATACACGCTGGACAAGAGCAAGACGTTTCGTCTGTTGGATTTTACCATAAGCAAGCAGGGTCTTATCAAGGGCGACAAGGTCCTGAAGAAAATGAAGAGTTTTGTGCCAGACAGGAGGATTGAGAATCTTGCACTGCCTTATGCAGCAGTAGCTGTGGACTTGATAAACAAGGAAGAGGTTGTGTTCCGTTCAGGGAGCCTATATCATGCTATTAGGGCTTCTATTTCTATTCCAACTGTTTTTACCCCGGTAAAGGAAGAGAACAGGTTAATGGTGGATGGTGGTCTACTTAACAATCTTCCAATGGCTTTTGTTAAACGTACAGAAGGAGATATGATGATTGCAGTTCATGTAAATGCTGATATACCCTATGAGAAGCCTGAAAACACCAAAGAGATGGTCATAAAACAGGTTCAATACCAGAAAAAAATAAAGGAGTTCCACAGTCACATTAAACCTTCTTCTTCCGTGGCTGAAGAGAAGTTAGGATATTTGTCCCTGATTACAAAGAGTTTTGAGTTGATGACTTTACGTATGGTTGAGGAAAAGATCAGGGAGTTTTCCCCTGAGGTATTGATTAATGTATCCCATGATTCATGTAATTTCTATGACTTTTACAAGGCTGAAGAACAGGTAGAGGCAGGCAGGCAGGCTGCGATAAAAGTTTTGGATAATATTTAATATACATTGCAGAATCAATCTCCATTAAATGAACATCGAAGAAATACGTGAATATTGTATCACCAAACCTGGAGTTACCGAAGGTTTCCCCTTCAGCAACACGGCCCTGGTTTTCAAGATTGGGAAAATTTTCGCAATACTGGATCTATCGAAAGATGGCAGGGGAATCAGCTTGAAATGCGACCCGGAACTAGCTATTGAATTACGAGAGCACCACCCTGAGGTAACTCCGGCATGGCACTTAAACAAACAGAACTGGAACGGGGTGAACCTTAATGGTAATTTAAGCAGCAGTCAAATAAAGGAATGGATTGATTATTCATACGAATTGGTTTATAATAGCCTTTCCAATAAAATCAGGGAGGAAATTGAAAACTATGATGGAAAATAATACTTTCCTGGAAATAGGCTCCCAGGATCAGTTTGAGGAATTGGCTATTGGGACATTCAGATTCCAGGCAAAACATAATCCTGTTTATAAGGAGTATTTAGATTTGTTGTCTTTAGATTTTGAAAGCATTAAATGCATTTCTGATATTCCATTTTTGCCAATTGAGTTTTTCAAATCACACAAAGTTTACTCATCTGAGGAAAAAGAAGAAATATGCTTTTTCTCGAGCGGTACAACAGGGATGCAGCCCAGTAAACATTTCGTTGCTCATCGGGATATTTATGTCAGAAGTTTTATTGCTGGTTTTGAGCATTTTTATGGAAATCCTGAGGATTATTGCATCCTGGCGCTTCTCCCATCCTATCTGGAAAGGAATAATTCCTCTTTGGTATTTATGGTGGCTAGCTTGATCAAAAGGAGTAGATTCCCGGAAAGTGGGTTTTACCTGGATGAACTTGGAAGGTTGAGTGAAACGATTACCAGTTTGGAGAGTAGGGATACTAAGACAATCCTTATAGGTGTGAGTTATGCTCTTTTAGATCTTGCAGAGAAGTTTCCAATGTTGCTTAAAAACACATGCATCATGGAAACTGGTGGTATGAAAGGGAGAAGGGAAGAATTATCCAAAGAGGTTCTTCACGGACACTTAGAAAAAGCTTTTGGTCTGGATACTATTCACTCAGAATATGGTATGACAGAGCTACTCTCACAAGCGTATTCAAAAGGGAGAGGCCTTTTTGAGGCTCCTCCATGGATGAAAATATTGATCAGGGATCCCTATGATCCTTTTTCTTATCTTGATACTGGACGTTCCGGAGGAATAAATATCATCGATCTGGCCAACAAGTACTCATGCTCATTTATTGAAACGCAAGACCTGGGTCGGATACATCAGGATAAATTCTTTGAAGTTTTGGGACGGTTTGATAATAGTGATATCCGTGGTTGCAACCTTTTAGTACAGTAAAAAGGTTTTTTATCCTTTGATAGCTTTTATTCCCGGGAGTTCTTTCCCTTCAATATATTCTAGTAAGGCACCTCCGCCTGTTGACACATAGGACACTTTGTCGCTCATATTGAAACGGTTAATAGCGGCAACAGAATCTCCTCCACCAACAAGACTAAATGCACCTTTTTCAGTAGCTCTGGCAATAGCTTTGGCTATTTCAACGGTTCCTTTTTGGAAATTCTTCATCTCAAATACTCCCATTGGACCGTTCCAGAGAATGGTTTGTGAGTTTTCTATCAATTCAGAATAATTTTGAATTGTTTTTTCAGCTATATCAAGGCCCATATATCCCTCAGGTATTTTATCAATAGGTGAGATATTGGTATTGGCATCATTATCAAAATTATCGGCATTAAGAGAGTCAATTGGCAAAACAAGATTTACACCTTTTTCTTTGGCTTTGGTTATAACCTTCTTGGCCGTGTCCAATAAATCCTGCTCAACAAGTGAATTTCCAATGTTACCACCCATTGCTTTGATGAAGGTGAAAGTCATTCCCCCTCCAATAATCAGGTTGTCGACCTTGTCGAGGAGATTTTCGATAATAGTAATTTTAGTTGAAATTTTGGCTCCTCCCAGAATTGCTGTGAATGGTTTGCTCGATTTGCCAATTACTTCATCGATACTTTTAAGTTCATTTTGAATTACATAACCAAATAGTTTTTCCTCAGGGAAATAGTTAGCGATAATGGTAGTTGAAGCATGAGCACGGTGTGCTGTTCCAAAAGCATCATTAACATAAACATCAGCCAGGTCGGCTAATTTTTTTGCAAACTCTTCATCTCCTTTAGTTTCTTCTTTGTAATACCTAAGATTTTCTAGCAGTAAAACTTCACCTGGCTTCAGTGCTGCTGCTTTATCTTTTGCCTCTTGACCAATGCAGTCGTTCGCAAATTGGACAGGAGCACCAAGTTTTTCACTAAGGTCGTTCACAAGGTGGGTGAGGCTGAATTTAGTTTCAGGTCCTTCTTTGGGCCGACCAAGATGTGACATCAGGATTGCTGATCCACCATCAGAAATTATCTTTTTGATTGTTGGGATGGCAGCGCGAATACGTGTATCGTCGGTAATTTCAAAATCCGCATTGAGAGGGACGTTAAAATCAACCCTGATAATAGCCTTCTTTCCCTCGAAATTATATTTGTCCATTGTTTTCATAATCTGTGTTTTTTAATTCACGCCAAAGATAAAAAATGAAGTATGATTTTAAAATAAGATATCATATGAGTAGTTTTGATCCTGAAAATTTAGAACCCTTTATTCATGAGGAATTCTGCGGATGTTATTTAAATCAGTTATTGGCCAGGAAGCAGTTAAGAATCAATTGATCCGCTCAGCAAGAGAAAACAGGGTGAGTCATGCATTGCTTTTTCATGGTCCCGAAGGGTGTGGAAAATTTCCTTTGGCTTTGGCTTTTGCTCAGTACCTGGCCTGTTCAGACCCGGGGCCAAATGATTCATGTGGAGTATGTCCTTCCTGTAGGAAAGCTGCAAAAAATATTCATCCTGATATACACTTTGTATTTCCGGTAGTAAGGGACCTCAAGGGGAATGGTGAGCCGATAAGTGACCTTTTTATTGAAGATTGGAGAAATTATTTAGAGGCTTATACTTATCCGGGTCTGCAAAGCTGGTTAAGTTTTATTAAGGTAGAGAATAAGCAAGCTGGAATTTTCACCAAAGAGGCTGAGGTGATACTCAGAAAGCTTCAGCTCAAGGCATTTGAATCGGATCATAAGATAGTAATTGTGTGGCTACCGGAAAAAATGAATGATACAGCAGCAAATAAGTTATTAAAGATAATTGAGGAGCCCCCGGAAAAAACTTTTTTTCTTATGGTAGCCCAGTCTACCGAAGATATTATTCCTACCATACTATCAAGGACACAGCTGGTTAGAGTTAATAAGATTCCCGACTCTGTTCTTGAATCTCAATTGAGGTCGGATTTTCCGGAAAAGGAAAAAATTATTGAGGGGGTAAGCAGGCAGGCTGACGGGAATTATATTCAGGCTCTTGATCTGATTGAGTCGAACGATGAGAATCAATTGTATTTTGATCATTTTGTATTGTGGATGAGAATGGCTTATGGTTTCAAAATTCACGAATTACTGGAATGGGTTCCAAAGATAGCTGGGCTTGGCAGAGAGAAGCAGAAAACCTTTCTTCTTTATTGTCTGCATATGATCAAAGGCAATTATCACATGAACAGGGATGTGATAGAGATTATGCGCTTAAGCCCGAAGGAAAAGGAATTTTCAGAACGATTTAATCAATTTATTAATCCCGGTAATATTGAGCGGCTCAACCTGCTTT
>CAYXQX010000044.1:5751-14317 GCA_964467485.1 uncultured Porphyromonadaceae bacterium
AGCGATAGTTCAGATCGGGATGAATGCTAATCCTCGGATTACTTTTCTTGATATGAGTACACAGCTGTATCGTCTTTTCAGAAAACCAGCATAGGAACAGTATTTTGTCACTGTATCTTAATCATTTGATCCTGATTGACTATATTTACCAGCGAATTTTATTGGCAATACTTCCCACAGGGCTTTTTGAACGAATATTTAAAATGCTGGAATGGATGGGAATCAATATATAAGTATGGAAACTCCAATTAAGGCAGGATTATACCGGGGCTGCCCCCGTCTAGATACAGAGAACGACCAAAACAGCTGTCCAGATGCTGCTAGCTGTGTGAAGCTGAATGTTAATGATTGGCTTGCTGATATTCCCAGAACCATGGAGAAAGAAGAGCTGGTTGAGGTACGTTTCAAAAACACTCGTAAAGATTTTTATAAAACATCAGGTGGCTTAAATCTGAAGGTTGGAGACTTAGTGGCTGTTGAAGCTTCTCCAGGGCACGATATTGGAATGGTTTCACTGACTGGACCCTTGGTGCATAATCAAATTGTTAGGAACCGGATGCGACCGGGGGAAATGGAGTATCGACAGGTTTACAGAAAAGCTAAACCAGCTGATGTTGATAAATGGAAAGAAGCCATTGCTCTGGAACATGAAACAATGATCAAGTCGAGGAAACTCTCTGAAGATCTCAAACTTGACATGAAGATTGGTGATGTTGAATATCAGGGAGATAAAACAAAGGCTATTTTTTATTATATAGCCGATGAAAGGGTTGATTTCAGGGAGTTGATTAAGGTCCTGGCTGAGAATTTCAGGATAAGAATTGAAATGCGGCAGATTGGAGCAAGGCAAGAAGCGGGCAGAATTGGAGGGATCGGATCTTGTGGCAGGGAGTTGTGCTGCTCTACATGGATAAGGAATTTTGTATCTGTTACCACCACAGTTGCAAGAAATCAGGAGTTATCCCTTAATCCTCAGAAACTTGCTGGCCAATGTGGCAAGCTGAAATGCTGCTTGAATTATGAGGTTGAAACCTACATGGATGTAAGGAGGAAACTCCCTTCTCAGAAAATTGAGCTGGAGACAAAAGAGGGCCGTGCATTTCACCAGAAAACAGATATTTTCAAGGGTATAATGTGGTACTCCTTTAGTCTTGATTCATCCAATAACCTTGTTCCTGTGAATGTTGAAAGAGTGAAGGAGATAATTGAGTTGAACCGGAAAGGGATAATTGTGGAGAAGTTGAATGAAGTTGAACTTGAACCTGTTGAGAAGGAAATGGGTTACCTGAATCCTGTTGGTCAGGAGAGCTTGACAAGATTTGACAGTAAAAAGAGCAAGAATAAGAAAAATAAGAGTTCAAATAACAGGCATAATAATCCTCATAGAAACCCGAGAAAATAAAATGAATTTCCGGCAAAAAGGAATACTGCTTCTGGCAATGATAGTGGTTTTTGGATCATGCCAATTACGGACACTCCTCGAGGAGACCACAGCTGTTCCTGTCACTGGTTGGCATCAGGATAGCTTTATTTCTTTTTCTTTCCCGGTTGAAGATACCATTGGTAACTATGAAATTTCTCTGATTATCAGAAATGACGGCAGGTATGAATATTCCAATCTGTTCCTTTTTATTAATACTACAGCTCCAGGTGGGCAGGGGATTCGTGATACTGTTGAAATTCGAATGGCAGATGAGAGAGGGAAATGGCTTGGAAGGGGTATAGGAGGAAAATATACCATGGAGGTTCCTTTTAAAACACAGGTTAAATTCCCTCAAAAAGGGACCTATTCAATTGAGGTTCTGCAGGGAATGAGAGAGGAAGAACTTGAGTTTGTTACAGATATTGGACTACGTATAATACAAATGTAATAGCTGTGAGTAGAGGCAATAAACTGGAGCGTTTTGCCCAGATGAAAATATTCTCAAATGTATTTGAACCAGATGGGCAAAAGATCAGAACAGAGAATTTTGATCTGAATGGAAAATGGGGTAAGGCTTATTTTAAAAACAATAATCCAATTACTTTGGAATTAGGCTGCGGTAAGGGTGAATATACTGTTGGGCTTGCAGAAAAATATCCGGAGAGAAATTTCATTGGAATTGACATCAAGGGATCCAGAATGTGGAAGGGGGCAAAATATGCTCTTGAGAATGGGATTGTGAACGCTGTCTTCATAAGATCACGAATTGAATTTGTTGAAAAGCTTTTCGGTAAAGATGAAATAGATGAAATCTGGATGACTTTTCCAGATCCATTCCCCAAAAAGGCGGCCAACAGGTTGTCGTCAAGCTTTTTCATTAATCGTTATAAAAAAATCCTAAAAAGGGACGGAACGATTCACCTGAAAACTGACTGCAGACAATTGCATGATTATACTCTGAAGGTATTGAAGGAAAATGGACTTATACCCGAAGTGGCAAGCAAGGATCTTTATGCCCCCGGGCAGCAGCTGGATGAGATTTTGTCCTTGAAAACCTTCTATGAAATGAAGTTTCTGGAAGAAAATAAGTCAATAACTTATCTGAGGTTTAAGATGAAGCAAACAGATAAACTTTCAGAGCCCTATATACCTTGGGATTAATTATGAGCAAAGATCCTGGTTTTTTTGAAAAAGTTTATCAAGTGGTAAGACTTGTGCCAACCGGCAGGGTCACAACTTATGGAGCTATTGCCAAGGCTATAGGTTCACCTGGGGCTGGTAGGATGGTTGGGTGGGCTTTGAACAAGTCTTTTGCTGATCAGGAATATGTCCCAGCTCATCGCGTGGTTAACCGTAATGGAATGCTAACTGGAAAATTGCATTTTGGAGGCAGGGAAACGATGAGGGAACTTCTGGCTTCGGAAGGTGTTTGCATTGAGGGTGATCAGGTTCTTGACTTTGACCATCTTTTCTGGGATCCCATAAAGAATTGTGACGAATTTTATGTTTAGTATAAGACGTTTTTTTACCTTTGACGACTTAATTTGATTTAAATAAAAATAAGATTCGAAATGGTAATTTCTAAAGAAAATGTTCTGGATGCATTAAAGTTTGTGGTTCATCCCGAGTATGAGAAAGATATTGTAAGCCTGGGTATGGTTGAAGATATAGAGATCCAGGGGAATGAAATTAAATTTTCAATTGTTCTTAAAAAGCCTAATGATCCTTTTGCCACCTCACTAAGAAATGCGAGTATAAATTCCATAATAACCCATGTGGACAAGGATGTAAAAGTTGTAGGTAATATTGAAACGAAGGAAACCAAGGTTCCTACACCTGATGCACCTATGTCGGGAGTAAAGAATATTATTGCGGTAGCGTCGGGTAAGGGAGGTGTTGGGAAATCAACAATTGCTGTTAACTTGGCTGTTGCATTAGCTGCCGAGGGTTATAGTGTAGGGATTTTAGATGCTGATATTTATGGTCCCTCTGTCCCAAAAATGTTTGGAGTTGAAGCTGATCGGCCTTTTATTGAGAAAATTGATGGTAAAGACAGGATAATCCCTTTAGAAAAGAATGGTGTAAAAATTCTATCAATTGGGTTTTTCATTGATCAAAGAGATGCCTTAGTGTGGAGAGGTCCCATGGTTACAAATGCCCTGAAGCAGCTAATGTCGGATGGTAATTGGGGCGAATTAGATTTTCTGGTCATGGATTTACCTCCGGGAACCGGTGATATTCATCTTACTCTGGTACAAACTGTTTCGGTTACAGGAGTTATTATTGTATCGACACCTCAAGATGTTGCCTTAGCGGATGCGGTTAAAGGGATTAGTATGTTCACAGGTAAGCAGGTTAATGTACCTGTTCTTGGTTTGGTAGAAAATATGGCCTGGTTTACTCCAGCAGAACTACCAGATAGTAAGTATTATATTTTTGGTAAAGAAGGTTGCAAAAAACTGGCTGAAAAAGAAAATGTAAAATTGCTGGGACAAATACCTATCGTACAGTCTATTCGTGAAGGTGGGGATGAAGGGATTCCGGTTGTATTGGACAGTTCAAACCCTATTAGCAGTGCTTTTGTTGAATTGGCAAGGGAGACGGTCAAGGCTGTTGAAGAAAGAAATGCGAGTATTGCTCCTACAAAAATAGTAGAAATCAAGAAACAATAATTTAAAAAATATCTATAAAATGACTACACCGGAAATCCACGAGAAAATTAAAAATGTACTGGAACAACTAAGGCCTTATCTTCAGGCAGACGGCGGGGATATGAAGCTTGTTGAGATAACCGATGACTACATTGTAAAGGTTGAACTGCAAGGGGCCTGTGGTTCTTGTCCTATGCGTACAATGACTTTGAAAACGGGTGTTGAAGGAACCTTGAAAAAAGAAGTTCCTGAAGTGCTTTCTGTGGAGGCTGTTTAAAGCTCACCATTTTTAATCATATTGTAGATCTTAGACTTTCCAATTTCCAGTTTTTTGGCAACCAGAACAACGTTGTTGTTGTATTTTTCCAAAAAGTGACGGATAATTTTTATTTCGAATTCCCTTAAAGGTATTTCGGTACTAAACATGTCGGATCCGGCCAGGGTTGGGGAGAAAAGTATTTGTTCTTCCTCAATAAGTTCATTGCTGGAAAGGACAGCTGCGAGTTCAACTATGGCATTTAATTCTCTAACGTTCCCAGGGTAATTATGGGATAGTAGTTTGTTTCTAGCTTCCGGACTAAAGGCTTTTTCATTAAGCTTGTTATTCTGACAAAAGGTTTTGAGAAAGTAGTCGGCCAGAATAATAATATCATTCTCTCTTTCGGATAATGGTGGTATTATTATTGGGATGCCTAACATGCTGTAATATAGGTCCTCTCTAAAGCTGCCGGCTTCTATTTCCTTGGGTAAGTCCTTACTTGTTGCAATAATGATTCTTGTGTCGATAGGTATAGGTTGGTTGCTTCCAGCTCTTCTAACAGCTTTTTCCTGAATTACCTGAAACAGCTTAAATTGCAGATTCAGATCCAGTTCAGCAACTTCATTAATAAATATAGTTCCACGGTTTGCCTGTTCAAGTTTTCCAATTGATCTTGAATAAGCTCCTGGACGGGAGCCCTTCTCATGCCCAAACAGTTCGCTTTCAACCAGGTCTTTTGGGATGGCTCCCATATTAACAGTTATAAAGGGATTCGCTTTTCGAACTGAATTAAAATGGATCGTACGCGCAACAAGTTCCTTACCAGTACCACTTTCACCGTGTATGGAGATGATAATATTTTGAACTGCTATTGCTTTTTCAACCAGGGCAAGAATCTTCTTAATTGTTTTGCTTTCTCCTATTATCGCATTAGAGATTTCATATTTACGGGTTATATGAGATTTTAGGTGATAGATTTCTGACTCCAGGCTCAGCAGAGCATTTATTTTTTGAACAGCATCCAAGAGCCTTTCAGAAAAAGCTTTCCCTGTGCTTATGTAATCATAAATACCATTTCCTAGAAGTAGGGAACATTCTGTTTGGTCATCCTTATGGCAAATAAGCAAAACATGGCTTTTGGGCTGTAATTTTTTTGTCCGGGAGATGAGTGAATTATTGCTAACTCTCGTCAGGGAAGTATTAAGAATAATAATATCAGGATTTTCCGGAAGCTTAAGAATCAATAATTCTTCATTATCAAAACCCTTTACTTCATGATTTGTGTTTTCAAGAAGGCACCGTCCAATCAATTCACGGAATTGCTTATCTTTCTCAACTACAAATATTTTCATGGAGAAATGAGTCGATTAATAGTTCTCAATATAAATCAAACTAATATAATAAATATTCGTTAACATTATTGAGTTATATTTTTATTTTTGATTTTATCAGGCTTTTGATGATATTCTTCAAATCAGTGCGTTTTTTAGTTTTTATAAAATATTTTTGCAAGAAATGAGTTAGTATAGAAGTTCGATGAATATAAAGATAAAAAAAGCATATAGTTTACTCCTGGTCGGGATCATCCTTTTACTGTTTTTCAGTGGATGTTCTACGAAGAAAAACACACCGTTAGGCAGGAAGTATCATAATCTGACATCCCATTACAATATATATTTCAACGCTTATGAAACCTTCAGGGAAGGATTAAAGAAAGGCGATTTGAGTTATAGGGATAACTTCAATCAGCTTATACCCATAAATATTTACAGCAAGGAAGCAGCAGCCCGTCGGGTTATGTCCGATATGGAAAAAACGAAAAAGAAATGCTCCAAGCTGATAACGATGCACTCTATTAAGGCAAAGCCGAAAGTAAAGGGCGGGTCGAGGACGGAAAGGCAAAAGACCTTTCTTCGCAAGAATGATTTTAATAATTGGATTGACGACTCATACTTCCTAATGGGTAAGTCTTATTATTATCAACATGATTTTTTCCCTGCAATCCAGAATTTTGAATTTGTAATAAGGCAGTATCCTGAGGATGGGTTAAAAAATGAAGCCAGTTTGTGGTTAGCAAAAACACATATTGAACTTGAAAATTACACTCAGGCTAATGATATACTAGGGAGGCTGGAGGCTGAGCCTGAATTGGGTAACAGTTTGAAAGCTGATCTGGCCGCAATGATGGCCGATTGGCATTTAAGGCAAGAACATATTCCTGAAGCATTGAGCTACCTTTCACAGGCTGCGGAGCTTACCAGCTCAAAGAAACTAAAAACAAGATATTATTATATACTGGGACAACTTTTTGAGCAGCAAGAGGATTTTACCCAGGCTTCTTTAAAATATGGAGAAGTTTTAAATCTAAGTCCTGGTTATGAAATGGCTTTTAATGCAAAAATTAACAGGGCAAAGCTATTTCAGGGGGGAGGCGATGATGGCAAGGAAATAAGAAAACAGCTGGAGAAAATGCTGAAGGATGATAAAAATCTGGATTTTTTAGATCAGGTTTACTTTGCTATGGCAGAGTTAGATATCAAGGCTGGAGATAAGGAAGCAGGGATTGAAAATTATAAGCTTTCAACACTTAACTCATTCAACAATTTACATCAGAAATCTTTATCATTCCTGGAGCTAGGTAAGCTTTTTTATGAAGACAAGGAGTATATTAAGTCCAGCTCTTACTATGACAGTTGTCTGATATCAATGCCTGAGGATTTTCCCGATAGTGAGGAGATCAGGAATCACACATACGGACTTGATCTACTTGCTGAAAACCTTAAAGTTATCAAGGTGGAGGATAGTTTGATGCAATTGGCAGAGATGCCCAAGGAAGAATTGGACAAGTTAATTGCAGAAAAGATTGATGTAGCCAAAAAGATTGAAGAGGAACTGAAAAAGCTTGAAGAAGAAGACAGGTTTAATCAACGCTCCCGATCTTATCAGCGATATGGCCAGAGTGGCACTCTCTCTCGCGCTCCCGGCAGCATGAGTATGGGTGGAGGCATGTTGGGTTCCCAGTATGGTACATCCAGTTCTATGGCTATGGGAAGTGGAGGAGGTGGAATGAGCGGAGGTTCGAGCCAGTGGTATTTTTACAACCCAACAACAATAAGTTTTGGCCAATCAGAATTTATTAAACGCTTTGGGAGAAGAAAACTTGAGGACAATTGGAGAAGATCGAATAAAAACATTGCATCGGCTCAAGGAGATATTTCAACCGAAGGAGAAGAAGGTGATATAGAATCTGTTGTTACCGAGTCGAAATCCAAGGGTTTCCAACCTACAACCAGGGAATATTATGTTGCTGATATTCCATTTACTGATTCAGCAAAAACTGAATCAATAAACAGGGTTGAGATAGCAATATTTAATGTTGGGAAAATTTTCAATGATGAACTTGATAAACCTGAGGAATCAATTGAATATTTCTTAATGCTAAATGAACGATATCCAGAAACAGAAAAGCTTTTATTTTCCTATTACAATCTATATCAATTATACAAGAACACTCCCAATCCTGAACAGGAGAAAATATATAAAGACTTTATAATAAGCAAGTTCCCCGACAGCCGCTCTGCAATGATCATAAATAATCCAAACTATTTTCAGGAGATTGATGCAGCTAAACTAAAGGTAAAAGATTATTATATTGATACCTATCGGGAATATCTGGATATGCAATATGAGCAGGTATTGGAAAATTGTTTTTTTGCTGATACCGGATTCTTACTAAATCCAATAAGAGACAAGTTTGGGCTTCTTCAGATTATGGCAAAAGCCAAGTTGGAACCAGACAACAAAGAGATGTTGAAAGATGATTTGAATAGTTTAGTATTTAAATTTCCACAGAGCGATGTGGCTGATCCAGCAAGAAATCTTCTCAACTATCTTGAAAACGGGCCGTCAGATTCCGTAAAAACCGGGCGTAGACAAGGTTTACAGATAGGTGCCATCACTGAAACAGCTACTGATGCTGAAGATGCTGATTATCAGTATTCTGCTGATAACGTGCATTATTATGTTACTATTGTTGCCAGTCAATCGGGTGATGTTAACCGTTTGAAATATAATATTTCAAGTTTCAATGTTGAGAATTATGACCAGGACTTTTTTGACGTTAAGTCGGAAGTTCTTACAGAAAATCTTTTAATGATTTCGGTAAAGAACTTCCCAGATGCTAAATCCAGTATGGATTATTATAAGGGATTGCTGGCAGATCCAACAGTTTAT
>CAYXQX010000045.1:0-14255 GCA_964467485.1 uncultured Porphyromonadaceae bacterium
TTTGGAGTGGTTGGATAATAGGGATAATGAAAAACCATTTTACCTGATGGTTCACAATAAAGCTCCTCATAGAAATTGGATGCCTGAACCAAAATATTTCAATTTTGAGGAGAAAACATTTCCCGTACCTGATAATTATTTTGATGATTATTCTAACCGGGGAAGTGCAGCCAAGGAACAAAAAATGTCAGTTATTGTTGACATGATGCTTGGTTATGACCTAAAAACAATGAACCCCGATACCACGATCGTTCAGCCGGGTGACCCCTGGATCAAGGGAATGCTTAAAAGGTTAACCCCAGAGCAACGTGCAACGTGGGATGCACATTATAATAAAATTGCAGAAGATTTTTATAGTCAGAATCTGGAGGGTAAGGAACTCGCTTTATGGAAATATCAAAGATATATGCGCGATTACCTTGCCTGTATCCAAAGTGTGGATGATAATGTTGGAAGGCTACTTGATTATCTCGATGAAAATGGTTTAGCTGACAATACTGCTGTTTTCTACACCTCCGATCAGGGTTTTTACCTTGGGGAGCACGGGTGGTTCGACAAAAGATTTATGTATGAGGAGAGCCTTGGTTTACCCTTATTAGTTAGGTTGCCAGGAGGCAAAGAAGGCGGGATTACATCAGAGGCACTGGTTCAGAACCTTGATTTTGCCGAAACCTTCCTGGATCTGGCAGGAGCTGATATTCCTGCCGAAATGCAGGGCGAGTCATTGTTGGGGCCAATACAAATGGCACAAAAAGATGGCGGTGTTCCTGACGACTGGAGAAAATCTATTTATTATCACTACTATGAATATCCTGGAGCTCACTCTGTTAAACGTCATTATGGAGTTCGGAATGAACGATATAAATTGATTCATTATTATTATGATATTGATGAGTGGGAGATGTATGATCTGGAAAAGGATCCTAAGGAGATGAATAATATTATTGCCGACCCATCTTACGCTGATGTCCTTAAAGAAATGAAGGTTGAGTTGGCCCAAATGCAAGAATTATATGGTGAAAATGAAGCGGACGCCAGAAAGCTCATCCCGGAGAAAAAGTAGTTTCACATTTTTTAACATATTTTTTTGTAACTCCCAGCTAATATTTGCGTCTTAATACTGTTACAAGACGTACAATATTAATTTTCATATAACGTTTTTTTGAAAATAAGGTCAAACAGTGTTGAAAAGCGCAGCTTTTTTCGAGATTCTGGTCTGCCGACAGTCCCCCAAGATTTGTCGGCAGTTTTTTTTACCCAGGCCTTGTGTTAATGCAATAACGAAGCAAAATGAAGCAAAGCACCACCTGCATGCTATGTTTTAAAATTTCTGACTGAGATGATGTGTAAAATAAATAGTCTCATATACAAGGCATTAGGTCTATGACATGTTAAAAAGTTGTCATTTTGTTTGTATTATTAATAATTCCTCGCTTACCTTTGGAGCCATTATAAAAGACATGACAACCCGTTTACTCAATATATCTATTCTTATTATTTTGATCCTCGTGGACCTAAAATGAGAAGGGTGGTGTATACCAAAACGGAAAAATATAAACCCTTCTCAATTGAGAAGGGTTTTTTTTTGAACATATTTTAATGAAACATAACAGACAACATAGCATATTACTCAACATTCTCATTGACATTATTCTCATTGATATTATCCTCATTGTGATAATGACGAACCGGGAAGGCTATGCTGCGTCAGAATAAGACAAGCGAAAATTTAAAAAAGCCCTTCCCGATCACGAGAAGGGCTTTTTTTTTGCTTAAAGAAAAACCCTGGAGAGAACAAGTAAGGGTTTAGATGTGCCAGGTGAAAAGTGAAATTATTTAGAATAGAAGATTTTGAAAGATCATAAAAAAACAATGTTTGGTGAGAAGCTGCAAAACCCACTTAGAAGTTTAACAGCAACTCAGGGTCGTAGGATGGCAGGAGCCAGGAGTTTGTGGCGTGCTAATGGAATGACCGAAGAGCAGTTTGGCAAGCCGATTATTGCTGTTGTTAACTCATTCTCGCAGTTTGTTCCAGGTCATGCTCATTTGCATGAAGTGGGCCAAATGGTGAAGGCAGAGATAGAATCTTACGGATGTTTTGCTCCTGAATTCAACACAATTGCCATCGATGATGGAATTGCCATGGGCCATGGAGGGATGCTTTATTCATTACCTTCAAGAGATTTGATCGCAGATAGTATTGAATATGTGTGTAATGCCCATTGTGTTGATGCCATGGTGTGCATCTCAAATTGCGATAAGATAACTCCCGGGATGATGTTGGCGGCGATGCGCATTAATATTCCTGTGATATTTGTATCCGGGGGACCCATGGAAGCCGGCCGTATTGATGGAAAGAATTACGACCTTGTGGATGTTATGGTGGCCGCAGGTAACCCCTTAACTTCTGAAACCCACCTCAAGGATCTGGAGGAGAATGCCTGCCCTAGCTGCGGTTCATGCAGCGGTTTGTTTACTGCTAATTCAATGAACTGCCTGAATGAAGCACTTGGCCTGGCTCTACCCGGAAATGGGACTATTCTGGCAACTCATGGCAATAGAAAAAAACTCTTCCTCGATTCGGCTCAAAGGATTGTTGAATTAGCAAGAATGTATTACTACCAAGGTAAGGAGGAGGCCCTTCCCAGAAATATCGCCTCAAAGGCAGCATTCTTAAATGCGATGACTGTGGATATTGCCATGGGAGGTTCAACAAATACCATTTTGCATTTACTGGCTGTGGCTCATGAAGCTGATGTGGATTTCACAATGGATGATATTGACGACCTATCCAGGAAAGTACCTAACCTTTGTAAGCTCTCACCAAGCTCATCTTATCATATTCAGGATTTTGGAAGAGCAGGTGGAGTTATTGCTTTGATGGGGGAACTGTCCAAAGCAAATCTATTGGATACTTCGGTAAAAAGGGTTGATTATGAGAGTCTTGAAAAAGCTATCAGGGAATTTGATATCCTTTCTCCTGATGTAGTAGTTACGGCAATTCAAAAATATCTATCCGCACCGGGGTATGGTCCCCGCTCTCAGGAGTTTGCAAATCAGAGTAAAAATTATCCTGATTTAGACACTGATAGGTCATCAGGATGTATACGGGATATTGAAAACGCTTATAGCAAAGATGGTGGCCTGGCAATCCTGCATGGAAATATTGCTCTTGACGGTTGTGTGGTAAAAACAGCAGGTGTAAAAGAAGAGCTGCTTTCATTCACCGGGAAAGCCAGGATTTTCCATTCACAGGATGATGCCTCAACAGCCATTCTTACCGATCAGATTTATCCGGGTGATGTTATCCTGATATTGTACGAAGGCCCAAAGGGTGGCCCTGGGATGCAGGAAATGCTTTATCCAACATCATATTTAAAATCAAAAGGACTAGATGAGGTATGTGCTCTAATAACTGATGGTCGTTTCTCGGGAGGAACATCAGGATTATCAATTGGTTATGTCTCTCCTGAAGCAGCAGCCGGGGGCGATATAGCTCTGGTTAATGAAGGAGATCTTATAGAAATTGATATCCCTAATAGGTCTATCATGCTTAAAATAAGTGAATACAAATTGACTGAAAGAAGAAACAAGGAAGTGTTAAAAAAGGAAAATGCCTATCAAGCAGTGAGAAAGAGAGCAGTTAGCAAGGCTTTGATGGCTTATGCCAGATTTGTAAGCTCCGCGGATAAAGGGGCGGTAAGAATTGTAGAATAAGAAAAACATTATTATAAAATGACTGATTGCTCAAAAAAATTAGAAGATCGGATACTGGCAGGTGACGATATTAATGGAGGAGAAGCCGTTTTGCTCAGCTTTATGGAAGAGGGAGTGGAGACAATGTTTGGATATCCCGGAGGGGCTATAATGCCTCTTTACGATTCACTTCATCAAAGTGAAGATTGCTTCAGGCACATCTTAACTCGACATGAGCAGGGTGCTATCCACGCTGCACAGGGCTATGCCAGAGTTACAGGGAGGACAGGCGTTTGTCTGGCTACTTCAGGCCCGGGAGCAACAAATATCCTTACAGGGATTGCTGATGCCTTCCTGGATTCAACTCCTATGGTATGCATTACCGGCCAGGTGGTTGATAATCTTGTTGGGACTGATGCATTTCAGGAAACGGATATTCTGACTATCAGTATGGCGGTGACTAAATGGAATGCCAGAGTGAGCAAAGCAGAAGATTTGCCTGCTGTAATGGCAAAAGCTTTTTATATAGCTAACGCTGGTCGGCCCGGACCTGTCCTGATAGATATTACTAAAAACGTGTTTGCAGAAAAGCTTAAGTTCAGATATGCCAAATGCCATTCACTACAGACATATATGCCAATAGTACAGCCTGATATTGAGCAGGTTATAAAGGCTGCTGATTGGATCAATACTGCCAAAAGACCAATGGTCTTGTTTGGTCAGGGTATTATCCTGTCAAAATCATCGGAAGAGTTACGGCAGTTTGTTGAGAGGACCGGCGTTCCGGCTGCTGCTACACTTTTGGGCCTGTCTGCTTTGCCTGATGATCATCCTCTGTTTATGGGTATGCTTGGGATGCATGGTAATTATGCAGCCAATCTGAAGACAGGTGATGCGGATCTGGTTTTGGCAATAGGTATGAGATTTGACGATAGAGTAACTGGTGAAGTATCTACCTATCTCAAGCAAGCCAGAATTATCCATGTTGATATTGATCCAACAGAATTGGATAAAAACATGGAAACCGAATTGGAGATCCAGGCGGATGCAAAAGAATTTTTGAAAAGCCTTATCCCATTGGTGAGAGAGAACAAACATGAGGAATGGGTAAATAGCTTCCAGGAATTGGCAACGCAGGAGCAAAATGCTGTTATCAATGATGATTTGCATCCTGTTTCCGGACGGATAACAATGGGTGAGGCTATTAATGAAGTAGGGAAAATAGTTAATCCTGATACTATAGTTATTACCGATGTTGGACAACATCAGATGAAGGTAGCAAGATATTTTCCCTTCAAAACCGCTCGTACACTGGTTACCTCTGGCGGCTTGGGAACAATGGGTTTTGGATTGCCGGCTGCAATGGGTGCTCAATTAGGTCATCCTGATAGAACTGTAGTGGCTTTTATTGGTGACGGAGGCATGCAGATGACCATGCAAGAGCTTGTAACTATTGCCCATGAAAAGCTGCCTGTAAAGATATTTGTTCTAAACAATGGATTCCTTGGAATGGTGAGGCAATGGCAGGAGCTGTTTTTTGATGGAAGATATGCCAGCACTACTCTTCCCGGACCAGATTTTGTGAAACTGGCTGAGGCTTGCGGGATGAATGGGATGAGAATCACGGAGAGAGAAAGCCTTGCAGATCAAATGAAAGAAGCTATCTCTTTTGATGGACCACTATTGGTAGATGTTGTTGTGGAAAAGGAAGAGAATGTTTTTCCAATGGTGCCTCCGGGAGCCGCAGTCACCGACATGATTTTGTCGGGTAAATAATTAAGTAAAAAATCAGAAATAATAAATATTATGCAAACTAAGAAGCAGTATTTAGTTACAACACTTGCCCAGGACAGGGTTGGTCTGTTGAGCCGTTTAGCTATGGTCTTTTCCAGAAGAGGAATAAATATTAACAGCTTACATCTTTCCGAAACAGCCATGAAAGGGATTGCCCAAATTTCCGTGGTAGTGAAAACTGAGCCGCGCACAATTAAACAAGTTGTGAAGCAAATAGAAAAGCAAGTTGAAGTGATGCAGGCTTATTCAAATGAACAGCCGGTTTGGGAGTCCTCATTGGTGGTTCAGAAACAAGTAGTATAAATTATAATCTATATATAAAGTAATGGCTAAAATAAATTTTGGTGGAGTGGTTGAGCAAGTAACCACTAGAGATGAGTTTCCTTTGGATAAAGCCAAAGCAGTATTAAAAGACGAGACAATTGCTGTCATTGGATATGGAATCCAGGGACCCGGACAGGCACTTAACTTGAGGGATAGTGGCTTTAAAGTTATCGTGGGACAAAGAAAAGGGGGCGCTTCCTGGGATAAAGCTCTTCGTGATGGTTGGGTTGAAGGAGTAAATCTATTTGGTATTGAAGAGGCCGCCAAGCGTGGTACTATCATTGCAAATTTATTGTCTGATGCCGGACAAATAGACGTATGGCCAACTATTGAGAAGAACCTTAGTCCAGGAAATGCATTGTATTTTTCTCATGGCTTTGGAGTAACCTTCAATGATAAAACAGGGATCAACCCTTCAAAAGATATTGATGTAATTCTCGTTGCTCCTAAAGGATCAGGAACATCACTTCGCCGACTTTATCAGGAACAAAAAGGATTGAATTCAAGCTATGCTGTTTATCAGGATGCAACTGGAAATGCTCAGGACAGAGTTAAGGCTATGGGTATTGGCATTGGATCAGGATATATGTTTGAAACAGATTTTAAAAGAGAGGTTTTCTCCGATCTAACAGGCGAGAGAGGCGTTTTGATGGGAGCTATTGCCGGTATTTTTGAAGCCCAGTACCACTGTCTTCGTAAGAACGGACATACACCATCAGAGGCTTTCAATGAAACTGTTGAAGAGCTTACACAGAGCTTAATGCCTCTCGTAGCTGAAAATGGTATGGATTGGATGTATGCCAATTGTTCAACAACAGCACAAAGAGGAGCTCTCGATTGGAGACACAGATTCAGGAAAGCAGTAGAGCCGGTCTTTGACGATTTATATGATAGGGTGGCATCCGGAAAAGAAGCAGAAATAGCTATTGCCGCCGGACAAAAGGTGGATTACCGTGAGAAGCTTGAGGAGGAGCTCAAGGAGTTACGTGAGTCAGAAATGTGGCAGACTGGCCAACAAGTAAGAAAGCTGCGCCCTTAATACTTAAAATAATTATTCCTGAAAAGTATATTATTCCATAACTATGTCAGATAAGTTGTACATTTTCGACACCACCTTGAGGGATGGTGAACAGGTTCCCGGTTGCCAATTGAATACTATTGAGAAAATTGAAGTGGCAAGAGCTCTTGAATTACTCGGAGTAGATGTTATCGAGGCTGGATTTCCTGTTTCAAGCCCGGGGGATTTCGAAGCCGTTGATCAGATTTGCAGGAGCGTTACTGAACCCGTTGTTTGCGGCCTTACGAGAGCTGTTCAGGGCGATATTGACGCAGCAGCAGCGGCTTTAAAGCATGCAAAACGTGCTCGTATACACACCGGTATAGGAACATCTCCCTATCACATAAAGCTCAAACTAAAATCAAATGAAGATGAGATAATAGAAAGGGCTGTGGCAGCAGTTTTATATGCCAGAAATCTTGTGGAGGAGGTGGAGTTTTATGCTGAGGATGCTGGTCGTACTGATAATGTGTATCTGGCCAGGGTTGTTGAGGCTGCAATCAAGGCCGGAGCCAGGGTAATTAATATCCCTGATACAACCGGTTATTGTCTTCCTGATGAATACGGTGCAAAAATTCGCTACCTGATGGAGAATGTCAAAGGGATCGATAAAGCAATTTTGTCAACCCATTGCCATAACGATCTGGGAATGGCTACGGCCAATAGCCTGGCAGGTGTGATGAATGGCGCTCGTCAGGTGGAGGTGACTATTAATGGTATCGGTGAAAGGGCAGGGAATACCTCTCTGGAAGAAGTGGCTATGGCTATAAAAACCCGGAAGGATTTCCCGGTCAATCATGGTATTCAAACTGAGCGTATCATGGAAACAAGCCGTATGGTTTCGTCTCTGATGAATATGCCGGTTCAGCCAAACAAAGCTATTGTTGGGAGAAATGCTTTTGCCCACTCATCTGGGATACATCAGGATGGAGTTTTGAAAAATAGAGAAAACTATGAGATTATTGATCCTGTATCTGTTGGAGTAGATGAGTCGGCAATTGTCCTGACAGCGAGAAGTGGAAGGGCTGCTCTGAAGCATCATCTGGATAGACTCGGACATATTGTTAAGGGTAAGGCCCTTGATGAGATATATGAAAAATTTCTCCTGATGGCGGACAAGCAAAAGCAGGTTACAGATCAGGATATACTGGCCTTAACCGGAAGAGGAGTGCGCCCCGATCAACCTGTTAAACTTCTTCTTCTGCAAGTTGTTGCTGGCAAGTCAACCATCCCAATGGCTACTGTCCACCTGGAAGTTTTGGGAGAAGAGAAGGCTGCCACTGCTGAAGGTAATGGTCCTATTGATGCCTGCATTAATGCTGTGAAAAAACTGGTGAGGGAGAAGTTTATTCTCGATGAATTTCTCATTCAGGCAATCACACGCGGAAGCGATGATGTTGGGAAGGTACATGTGAGAGTAAAGGCTCGCGACCGGATTTGGTATGGTTATGGAGCCGACGTAGATATAATCACAGCTTCTGTTATGGCACTGGCTGATGCACTATCAAAAATGATCTAAAAATGCATCCGAGAACACTATTCGATAAAATTTGGGATAAGCATGAAGTAATGGTTCTGGAGGATGGCTCGTCTGTCCTTTACATCGACCGTCATTATATTCATGAAGTAACTAGTCCACAGGCTTTTGAGGGGTTGAAAAAGCGGGGGTTAGAAGTTTTTAGACCTGAAAGAACATTTGCAACGGCGGATCATAATGTCCCAACTCTGAACCAGGGATCACCAATAAAAGATGTTGAATCCAGGAATCAGCTTATTACTCTTGAGAAAAACACCAGTGAGTTTGGTATACCTCTGTACAATCTTAATCACCCCTGGAACGGGATAGTTCATGTTATTGGCCCCGAGCTAGGGCTTACCATACCAGGAATGACTATCGTGTGTGGCGACAGCCATACATCTACTCATGGAGCTTTTGGAACTATGGCTTTTGGAATCGGCACCAGCGAAGTGGAGATGGTTATGGCCTCCCAGTGTCTTGTTCAACAGAAGCCAAGATCAATGAGGATAGAGATTGTCGGAGAGCTGGGTAGGGGCGTTTCTGCTAAAGATATTGCCCTGTTTATTCTCAGTCGTTTAGGTACAAATGGGGGAACAGGACATTTCATTGAGTTTGCAGGCCCGGCAATTTCATCTCTGAGTATGGAGGGAAGAATGAGCCTCTGCAATATGAGCATTGAGATGGGTGCCAGGGGAGGTTTTGTTGCTCCCGATGAAAAGGTTTGGGATTATCTGAAAGGCAGAGAATTTTGTCCAACAGGCGATGACTGGGAGAAAGCTCTTGGAGAATGGAAGGAGCTTTTTTCTGATCCTGATGCAAATTTTGATACCTCGATTTCTTACATGGCAGAGGAGATATCACCTATGATAACCTTCGGAACAAACCCAGGCATGGGAATACCCATTGATGGACATATACCTGAAGCAAAGGATATGAATGAATCACAAAAGATAAATTACCGCAAAGCACTCAAATATATGGGTTTGAAGGAGGGTAGCCCGATGGAAGGAACACCCGTGGATTATGTCTTTCTGGGGAGCTGTACTCATGGGCGAATAGAAGATATTCGGGAGTTCACGTCTATTGTTAAAGGACATAAGAAAGCGGAGAATATCACCGCTTTGATAGTGCCAGGATCAAAGCAGGTGGAAATACAGGCCAGAGAGGAAGGCCTGGACAAAATTTTAGAAGAAGCCGGGTTTCAGCTCCGTCAGCCAGGATGCTCTGCCTGCCTGGCAATGAATGATGATAAGATCCCTCCCGGGAAATACTGCGTTTCAACCTCTAATAGGAATTTTGAAGGCCGACAAGGCCCGGGAGCAAGAACATTATTGGCCAGTCCAATTACTGCAGCAGCGGCTGCAATATCAGGAAGAGTGACTGACCCAAGGAAATATCTTAATAAATAGGAAAGCAGCAATGGCATACGATCCGATAATTACAATCAAATCAACGCTTGTCCCAATAGCAGTTGATAATATTGATACCGACCAAATTATTCCGGCACGCTTCCTGAAAGCAATAAGCAGGGATTCGGATTTTGGTAGTAAGCTTTTTTCCGACTGGCGCTATACTCCCAATGGAGAGACTAAGCCTGGTTTTAACCTGAATACCTTCAACAGGGATTCAAAAATATTGCTGACTGGTGATAATTTTGGATGTGGCTCCTCCAGAGAGCATGCCGCATGGGCAATTTATGATTATGGTATCAGAGTAGTAATGGCAAAATCCTTTGCAGATATTTTCAGAAGCAATGCCCAGAATAATGGGATACTCTTAATAACTTTGCCTGAGAATACTCATGCCGGTCTTCTTCGGAAAATCGAGCTAAATCCTGATTTTAAAGTTGAAGTCTCTTTGCCTGATCAACTAGTCACTTTTCAAGATGGAAGCGAGTCGTTTTCTTTTGATATTAATCCCTTTAAAAGCAAATGCCTACAAGAGGGAGTTGATTTGTTGGATTTTCTTGTTACAAGAAAAGATCAGATAATTAAATTCGAACAAAAAAAATATTAGTCTTTGATGAAAGCAAAAATAGCCCTCTTGGCCGGTGATGGAATTGGTCCTGAAATAATGGATGAAGGAGTAAAGGTCCTAAATAGTATTTCTTCAGTATTTGACCATGATTTTGAATATTTGCCTGCAGCCATAGGTGGATTCGCAATTGATAAGACTGGTGTTCCCTATCCTGATGAAACGCATGAAACCTGCCTTGAGGCCGATGCGGTTCTTTTTGGAGCTATTGGGGATCCGAAGTATGACAATGATCCTGGTGCTAAGGTGCGACCAGAGCAGGGCTTGCTGTCCATGCGACAAAGGCTTGGTTTGTATGCCAACCTCAGACCTGTGAAAACCTTTCCTGCTTTATATGATAGATCACCCCTGAAAACTGATCGTCTTGTTGGAGTTGATTTTCTGGTAGTGAGGGAGCTTACAGGAGGTATCTATTTCGGTGAACCACGCGGCTTTTCCGAAGATGGCGAAAAGGCTTTTGATACTTGCGTTTATTCAAGTTATGAGATTAAGAGGGTGGCTCAAATGGCCGTCGATCTGGCAAGGGAAAGATCTGGGAGATTGTGTGCCGTTGATAAGGCAAATGTGCTGGCTACTTCCAGATTGTGGAGGAGGGAAATGCAAAAATTAGCCTCTGATAATCCTGATATTGATGTCAAATATCTTTTTGTGGATAATGCCTCAATGCAATTAATTTTGCGCCCCAATCAGTTTGATGTTATTGTAACTGAAAATATGTTTGGTGATATACTTACTGATGAAGCAAGTGTGCTGCCGGGATCTATTGGGCTTCTACCCAGTGCTTCTGTGGGTGATTCAACAGCTGTGTTTGAACCTATCCATGGTTCATTTCCCGAAGGTGCCGGCAAAGGTATTGCAAATCCATTTGGGATGATAAGATCAGTGGCTTTGATGTTAGATATTCAGTTTGGCTTGAAAGAGGAAGCAAGTTTGATTGAAAAGGCTGTTGAAGCTGCCCTGGAGCAGAAAATTGGTACTCCCGATCTATACCCCGAATCTCCTGTTAGAACAAGCGAGGCTGGGCAATGGATTGCCGACTATATTAAGAAAGCAAG
The DNA here is from genome assembly GCA_964467485.1 of uncultured Porphyromonadaceae bacterium. Classification (GTDB taxonomy): domain Bacteria; phylum Bacteroidota; class Bacteroidia; order Bacteroidales; family UBA12481; genus JAUVKA01. The sequence goes on from CAYXQX010000045.1 coordinate 11,480, forward strand.
TCTTTAGTTCCGTTTATTTTCGTATTTTAGAGAGGATATCTTTCCTAGCATTCGAATTATGAAAATTTCCTTTGTAAGACCTCTCCTGAAGAGCCTGATTTTCTTTTTTTTATCAGGATTAGTCCTATCCTGCAATAAGGACTTGACTATTGTGGATAAGCAAGAAAGTGAGTACCATATAATTTTGCCAAAAAAAGCAGAAATGAGTGAGTTGAAAGCTGCTTCTTTGTTGCAAAGGTCTCTTGAATCATCCACGGGATATAAGCCTCCGATTATGAGAGACAGGGAGCCTGAAACTGAATACGAGATTTGTATGGGTAATACAAGCAGGAATTATATTCTTGATGATAATCCCAAAAAGATAGAATTGGATGGTTACAGGCTGACAACAAAGGAGAATAAAGTTTTTATCTACGGAGAGTCATCCAGGGGAACACTCAATGGAGTAACATCTTTTATTGAAGATTATCTTGGTATAAGGTTTTATAGCTCCGATGTTAAGCTTATTCCGAAGCGGGAAAAGGTCAGCGTCCCTTATGAATTGGATACTATTTATAATCCTCCGATAAAATTCCGCACAACTCATTACAGAGATACATGGAATCAGGCTTTCTCCGACTGGCATAAATTGAATCATAATAAGGATGGTAGTAATAACGATTGGGGATATTGGTGCCATAGTTTTAATACCCTGGTTCCTCCTGATCAATACTTTGAGGATCACCCCGAGTATTATGCCGAAGTAAATGGAACCAGAGTGCCTACCCAGCTTTGTCTTACTAATCCTGATGTTTATCAAATCACTATTGAGAATCTCAGAAAGGCCATGGAGGAACAGCCTGATAAAACCTATTGGTCAGTGAGCCAGAATGATAATGTTAGTTATTGTCAGTGTGAAGAATGCCGGAAAATTGATGATAAGGAGGAAACTCCTATGGGCTCATTGCTTACGTTTATCAACAAGGTAGCTGATGAATTTCCCAACAAAGTGATCTCTACTCTGGCTTATCAATATTCAAGACAAGCACCAAAAAATATAAAACCAGCGGATAATGTCAATATCATGCTCTGCACTATCGAATTGAACAGAAGCAAGCCAATAAAGGATGATCCAACATCCGAATCATTTAGGAATGATCTTGAGGATTGGGCTGATATTACCGATGATATTTTACTGTGGGATTACGTAATCCAGTTTGAAAACCTTGTCAGCCCTTTCCCAAACCTCAGGGTGTTGCAGCCCAACCTTCAGTATTTTGTTGAAAACCATGCCGATAAGCACTTCCAGCAGGGAAACAGGGAAGTGGGTGGTGAGTTTGCCGAATTGAGGGCATATCTGATAGCAAAATTACTGTGGGATCCCTATGTAGATATTGATGAAACCATGAATGATTTTCTCAATGGCTACTATGGAAAGGGTGGCAAATACATCAGGAATTATATCGATGATATTCATGATGAGCTTGAGTTATCAGGCCAATCCTTAAATATATTTGGGCATCCTTCTGATGCCGGATACACGTGGTTGAGGCCTGAGAAGATCAAGGAATATGAAAAACTTTTTGATCAGGCTGAAAATGCTGTGTCTGATAATCCTGATGTATTGGAAAGAGTGAGAATTGCCCGGATGCCGATCGAATATGCTAAGGTGGAAATAGCTCTCCGGCTGGGAACTTCTGAGGGGGGGATGTATACCAGGGATGATTCCGGCCATTGGAAGGTGAGGGAGGAAATTCCCGAAACAGCGAAGAAACTGGTGGCACAAGCGCTCAGGCAGGGTGTTACACGCTTCAAAGAATGGCATACCACACCTGCAGAATATCTGGAAAGCCTGGAAAAAACCTGGGAGATAGATATGCAGGATCACCTGGCTTACAACAAAGAGGTAAGCCTCACTACTCCTGCCAGTCAGAAATATTCTGCAGGGAATGCCAAGCTGCTTACAGATGGATTGAGAGGGCCGCGTTTGACATACTCATACAACTGGCTGGGCTTTGAAGGAGAGGAATGTGAAGCTATTGTGGATCTTGGAGCGTTGAAAGAGCTTAAAAACATTAGCAGCAGTTGGCTGCAGGATGTTCGAAGCTGGGTATTCTACCCCGAATCCATTAGCTACTTTGGATCAGAAGATGGTGAATCATGGACCTTGCTTGGAAAAATTGCAAGTGATGGAGATCCTGAGAAAGAGGGTGTCAATGTCCAGAATTTCCTGTTTGAATCAGCAGGTACAATTAAATTCAGATATCTGAAAATAAAATCTAGTAGTTACATAGAATGTCCTAAATGGCATCCGGGAAGCGGGTCTCCAGCCTGGATTTTCACCGATGAAATAATAGTGAATTAAAATATTTATAGCAGCATGAAGAAACTTATAACTATACTGGCAGCAGTACTCATTCTGGCATCTTGCCAGGAAAAGCAATCCGGGAATTTTGTAGTCATCAATCCTGATGATACCAATGAAGAGATTATTAAGAAAGCAGCACATGTTACACCTTCCGACCGTCAGCTTGCCTGGCAGGATCTGGAGTTTACGGCTTTTTGTCATTTTGGAGTAAACACATTCACCAACAGTGAGTGGGGGCATGGTGATGAAGATCCTGCTGTTTTCAATCCTACTGAATTTAATGCCGATCAGTGGGTGAAGACTTTTACTGATGCTGGGATGAAAATGCTGATACTCACAGCCAAGCATCACGATGGTTTTTGTTTGTGGCCCTCCAAACTTACTGAGCACAGTGTTATTAGTTCACCCTGGAAAGATGGTAAAGGGGAT
>CAYXQX010000046.1:0-11597 GCA_964467485.1 uncultured Porphyromonadaceae bacterium
CCGGTGCTATGAGCATTACATCAGCCCACAGCCCAAGATCGACATGTGAATTCCATTCTCCATCCCTTTTATCAAAAAATTCAGAAAGAACAGGATGACCGGAAAGGGTTGAAAGGGTAAGGGGTGTAATGAATTCCTTGCTATAAGGAGTCATTACTACTCTAACATCAGCACCTTCCCTAACCAGCAGTCTAAGCAGGCTTGCCGATTTGTAGGCAGCAATACTGCCGGTAAGGCCCAGGATAATTTTTATTCCCTTAAGCATAGGGTAAAAGTTTTTACTCCATTACAATGGAATCTGGTCCACGATAGTAGACGTTCCCCTCGAGGAATTCTTCTATAGCCATCAAGGTTGGCTTTGGCAGCCTCTCGTAGAACTTAGAAATCTCTATCTGCTCACGATTTTCAAAAACTTCCTCAAGATTATCTGAATATGAAGCAAATTCTTCCAATTTGGAATTCAGTTCAGTTTTTAATTCAGCTCCAATCTGGTTAGCTCTTTTAGCCACTACAACAATACTTTCATATAAGTTGCCTGTTGGCTCACTTACTTCATTTAAATTCCTGGTTATTGTGGTTCCGGGAGCATTAGATTTTTTGTAATCCATCTGTATAATTGTTATTCTAAAATTTCTGTATTAATCTACAAAGCCTTTTTTGACGCTTCAAATAAACGTTTAGCCTCCTTTAAATATTCAGTTTCGGGAAACTCATCGATCAGTTTATAATAAGCATCTGTAGACTTTTCGTATCTCTCCTTAATCAAGGATGGTATTGAATTCCTGGCCAGTTCATAACTGGATTTCAGAATCAGGAAAAGTAATTCTTCTCTAAAACGAGTATCAGGAAATTCTAACAGGCTATTGTTCAAAGCAGTAATGGAAGCCTTATATTCTCCAAGATCATAGTACAGCTTAGCTCCATTAAATGATTTCTGAACAAGTTTATCATTTAACTCGTCAATTAATTTATTGCATTCCTCAATACGCGGACTTACAGGGTGACGGTTAATAAATATCTGTAATTCGTCAATAGCTCTGAGTGTGCTGGTCTGATCAAGATTTGATGAAGGAGAATCCTCATAAAAACAGAATGCCCTCATAAAAGCACACTCATCAGCATATTTTGATGAAGGAAATTGAGTTACGAACTGGCTAAAATAATAGCCTGCCATAGGGTAATCCTTCTGATAATAATAGGTATACGAATAACGGTAGTAAATTTCCTCAGCCGTTTCCGTTCCTTTATAAACAGCCAACAATTCTTCCAGAAGAGCAGATGATCTGATATAATCCTCCTCATCATAGTAAGCCATAGCCTTTTCATACTTAAGATCGTAGTCGCTACTGTTGACTATTTTTTGATACTCGCTACAGGAGCTCAACAGAACTATCAGGATAACAGCTATTAGTGAAGAATATGACCCTTTTTTCAACATTGCGCAAAGATATAATAAATTCCATGAATATCATATAAACGAAAAGTTATGAAAAATAGTAATTTTGTTACCTATAAAAACCAAAAAAAACAATAGATCGTGGATATTTTTGAAAAAATTAAGCGCAATATGGGGCCTCTGGGTCAATACCAAAAAGAGGCTCATGGATATTTTGCATTTCCAAAACTAGAAGGAGAAATTAACCCGCGGATGAATTTCCGTGGCAAAGAAGTATTAACCTGGAGTTTAAACAACTACCTGGGCTTGGCGAATCATCCCGAGGTACGTAAAACAGATGCTGAAGCTGCCAAAGAATGGGGTCTTGGCTATCCCATGGGAGCCAGGGCTATGTCGGGACAAACCCGCAAGCACGAGGAACTGGAAGAACAGCTTGCAGCCTTTGAAGGTAAGGAAGCTGCCTACCTGTTAAATTATGGCTACATGGGTATGGTATCAATTATTGATGCCCTGGTTAGCCGTCAGGATGTTATTGTTTATGATTCTGATGCACATGCCTGTATTCTTGATGGTGTTCGTCTGCATATGGGCAAACGCTATGTGTATCCTCACAACAACATGGAGAACATGGAGATCCAGTTGGAGCGTGCTACCAAGCTTGCCGATAAAACCGGTGGTGGAATCCTGGTTATTACAGAAGGTGTTTTCGGGATGACCGGTGATCTGGGACGATTAAAAGACATAGCTGCACTGAAGAAGAAATTCAATTTCCGCCTACTGGTTGATGATGCGCATGGTTTTGGCACCATGGGAAAAACAGGAGCCGGAACCAGCGAACATTATGGTGTTCAGGATGAAGTAGATCTTTATTTTGGAACATTTGCAAAAGCCATGGCACTGATCGGTGGTTTTGTTGCCGGTGATCAGGAGATTATTAATTTCCTGATGTACAACATGCGTTCACAGATTTTCGCCAAGTCGCTACCAATGCCTGTTGTTATTGGAGCAATGAAAAGGCTGGAACTGCTTAAAGGAAAACCTGAGCTAAAGGATAAGTTATGGGAAATTACTCGTGCATTGCAAACCGGACTTAAAGCAAAAGGCTTTAATCTTGGTGTAACTGAATCGCCTGTAACACCGGTAATCTTAAGCGGTAATGAGTATCAGGCCGCAAACCTCGTTTTCGACTTAAGGGAAAATTACAATGTATTCTGCTCGATAGTGGTTTATCCGGTTATTCCAAAAGGAATGATACTGCTACGTTTGATCCCAACCACCATGCACTCAATGGAGGATGTTGAGTATACTATCAAGGCATTCTCAGAGATCAAAATCAAGTTGGAAAATGGCCAGTACGAAGGAACTAAGATTGTTCAACAGTAAACATGACTCATATTAAACAAAAAAGCCCGCTCTGCAGCGGGCTTTTTTGTTTTAGTATCTTTCGCCGAGGTATTTTTCGGAGTCGAGGGCAGCCATGCAGCCGCTTCCCGCTGCAGTGATTGCTTGTCTGTAATGCTTATCCTGAATATCTCCACAGGCAAACACCCCCGGGATATTAGTTTTTGTAGTTCCAGGGATTGTATTCAGATAACCTGTCTCATCTGTATCAAGATAATCTTTGAATATCTCAGAATTAGGCTTGTGTCCTATGGCAACAAAGAAACCTGTGATATCAATTTTTTTCTCTTCCCCTTTGGAATTTGTCAGTATGGCACCCTCTACCGTCTGACCTCCAATAATCTCCTTGGTGTTATGCTCATATAAGACCTCAATATTTTTCGTCCTTGCAACTCTATCCTGCATAGCTTTTGAAGCCCTCATGATAGGCTTTCGGATTATGAGGTATACTTTATTACAAATACCTGCCAGGTAAGTTGCTTCCTCCGCAGCAGTATCTCCACCACCAACAACAGCTACATCCTGACCACGATAGAAGAAACCGTCACAAGTAGCGCAAGCAGAAACGCCTGAACCTTTAAATTTCTCTTCAGACTCAAGGCCAAGATATTGTGCGGTAGCACCAGTTGCGATCACCACAGTCTCTGCCTCAATTATTTTCTCCTCATCTATCCACACCTTATGTGCACCACCCTCTTTATTAAACTCCACTGACGTGGCCAATCCCCAGCGCACCTCAGTACCAAAACGTTCTGCTTGCTTCTGCAGATCTTCCATCATTTTTGGGCCGGTAACTCCCTCGGGGTATCCAGGAAAATTATCCACCTCTGTAGTTGTTGTAAGCTGCCCACCAGCCTGCAGACCCATATACATCACGGGTTTCAGGTTTGCTCTCGCCGCATAGATTGCAGCAGTATAACCAGCTGGTCCTGAGCCAAGAATAAGTACTCTAACCTTTTCGCTTTCACCTTCAGCTTTAGGTTTATCGCTGCTTTTTTTGTTTGTGTTTATGCTTCCAAATTTTAACATGACAATTTTGCAGTCTAAATGATTAATAAGTTTCGAAGGAGCTATTGCCAAAAACTGTACCATAATTGTTGCGGGTTACGTGTTGCGGGTTGCTTGTTGCGGGTTGAAAAAATAAAAAACATCAACATTAATGAGTCTGATAAGAACAATGAAAAGTATTTGAGGCCTTAGAGGTCTACACATTAGATGAGCTAATATAGTTGCAGATCAAGATGTCCATATTTAAAGGATCCTGTTTCTTCCTTACCCCCAACGGATCTGCTGAAAATTTTAACAAACCCTTGTAATTTCTGATCTTTCAGTTTGCAAAATAGTCGACTATATGCGAATAGTAGGCAAATGTTGTACACCACCATTAACACATTATTTATAACTTTGTCAAGGACGAAACCGGTGCCGCCAGTGCGATCGGCATCAATTTCGGATTAGGTTTTCCAAGACTTGAAGTTGCTTTATTCGGAGAAACAATAGTTCCTTGGGTTCAAACAGCATTTCTAGTTGGTGGAGACTTCACATTCTTGCCCGCTTGTCAACAAGCCAAGGCTGCCTATATAGGTGCCATTGGGTACAAATTAAGTTTTCTCGGACTTGGCTATGAAAGCACAAAAACCTTGTGGAACATAGAAGAGGTATTGCTCAAAGCCGGTGATTGTGATACGAATCCCCAAATGTTCAAGGAAAGCCTCGATCAATTAGGAATTAGTCTGGAGTAAAACTCAAAACACTTCTTATTTTAGTGAACAAAGTGCCCAATAATATAACTTAGTATTCAATGCTTAAAATAGCCTTACTTCACTAGTTTATAACCATCCTTTTTACCTTTATCAACTGCTGGAATTCCATAGATCATCCACTCAGGTGCCGGTGCGTCTTTCAAATAATGGTCAAAAAACTGATACATCCTCTTTGACCAGTCCATTCTGTTGGCAAGTTTTCCAACTCCATGACCATCACCATTATAATTAGCCAACCAAACCGGTTTTTGGAGTCTTCTTAAGGCGGTAAAAAACTCAATACCCTGATACCACGGTACTGCTCCATCATTATCATTATGAAGAATTAATACGGGAGTGTTACAAGTGGGTGCATAAAACAAGGGTGAGTTTTCAATGTAATGCATGGGCTTTTCCCACAAGGTACCGCCAATTCTACTTTGTGTTTTTTCATATTGAAATGCTCGGTTCATGCCACTGGCCCAACGAATTCCACCGTAAGCAGAAGTCATGTTAACTACTGGAGCACCTGATTCTGCACAGGCAAACATATCCGTTTGTGTAATTAGATAGGCTATTTGGTAGCCCCCCCAACTGTGTCCCTGTAAACCGATTTTTTCTCGATTGACAAAATCATAGGTATTCACTAAACTTTGGCAACCACTAACAATAGCATCATATGCACTCTTGCCAGGATAACCTTCTTTATAGGTAATATCCGGAACAAAAACCAAATAGCCATTACTTACCAAATAAGATTTGCTGATGCTTGATCCTGCTCTTGGAGCATTATAACCATGGAGTCCGTCAGAACTACGCTCATAAAAATTGGACAGTACCGGGTATTTCTTCGTTGGATCAAAATTTTCAGGCTTATACAATATCCCTTGCAAGGCTTCCCCAGAGAAGGAGATCCATTCAAATAGTTCAGCAGTTCCCCAGTTGTAATTCTTTTGTTGTGGATTAGTTTCGGAAATAACTTTAACCTGATTAAAATCTAAATCACTAATTCGAAGTTCAGGGTATTCCTCAAAAGTACTCTTGGTCCAAAGGTATTTATCGGCCTCTTTCGCTTTTGTAGGAGAAGAAAATCTGACGTCCTCTAAAACGATCTTCTCGGGATTGGTTTTGGATTTTAGTTGAGTAGTATAAAAACCTGATTTTTTTGTTTTAACCCCAAAAGTACTCAATAACATATCTTCTTTGGCTGGGATGAATTCTTGCTCCCGATCAATTCTTACATATCGGAATCTAAGTTCATTCTCTCTTCCGTATCCCTTGGTAATGTTTTCAGCTGCCACCTTTCCTGATGGATCTACTTTCCATAGATCGTATGCATCGTATAAAAGAACAAACTCATCATTCTTAGTCCAACCCGCAGAACCATAACTACCAGCATCCTGTGGTCGGTCATCAGTTTCTCGATAGAAATTTGCAGGAATGTCTTTTGTCAGATTAACTAAAACTTTGCTTGCTGGATTGTATGAATACCACTGTTTTTCAGTTGATTCATAATAAGTAATGTATTGTCCATCAGGGGAAAAAGATGGGCGGAATTTCTTGTCTTCCCAAAGTAGCTCATTCGTACCACTGTTCACATCCAGTAAATACCAATCGTAATACTGGGTATCCCAAGAAGTACGGTGTGAATACTTTCTTGATACACTTGCAATAGCCATAGCAGCATCTCCTTTTTGCCCTATAGTGACTAATTCAAGCCCATCACCTTCCATCTGGATATATTTGGACTCCTCGAGAAAGTAGACACCCAAATAGGTTTTGTTCCTTTCTCTCTTTACACCCACCAATTGCTGAGGCTGCAGGTAATAGTCTTTCCAGTTCCAAATGTCAACCTTAAACTTTTCTTCAGGAAGAAGGGAGTCTTTCTTCTCTGGCTCAGGGTTTTCCTTGGTTCTCAATAGAACTCGTTGACCATTTTCTGAAAAAGATAGGCTGCCAAGCGCACTAGGACTCCATCCTTCTGGAATGCCAGGCGTGTTCTGGCTAACCAGGGTTTTGGCTTGCTCTGCTTTCACCCCCCAATGCATGATTTTATAGATTTTAGTTTTGGCAGTATCAGCTGTAAACATGAAGATTAGCTGCTCTCCGGCCTTGTCAAAACTCATCTTTTTCGAAATTCCGGTCGCCGTGAAAATAACTTTGGTTTCTTGCTTCTTGGTGTCAAATACACTGATCTCCGTTCTTTCCAGACTATCGTTTTTGGTGGAAATAAAAGCAATTCTGTTTCCTTCTTTGGAAATGAGGTATTCCGTTACCTCATCAAATCGATATTCCTCACCGCTTATTGGCTGAAGAATGACCAATTCTGATCCAGTTGATTTTTTTATTTTAGTCTTCTTCTCCTTTTTGTCACCTTCTGGCTCATCTTTATCCTTTTCAGTCTCATCCTTTTTTTCGGTCTCTTTAAGCAGATGGTAAGCCATCCAAGACGACTTTTCACTAGCCAGTTTGAAAGACTTTACTTTAGGAATTTTATTAATCTCATTGTTTTCAAGCACCCATATGGCCAGGCTATCCTTAGCCATTTTGTCCTTTTTAACTTTATCAAATTTCTGTTTTCTAATGGTATCAGCATACACTTTGATGGTGGCTGCCAGGAAATCAGCATTTGAAGAAAACTGTGCGCGTGACCCCCTCTCAAGGACTTGCTTGGATTGAAAATTATCTACTTCTCCTAGAAGAAATAATTGACCGTCGCCCTTTGCCGGATTAATCTCATAACTCACCCATTTTCCATCATTGGTGATTTTTTGGCTACCCATTCTTTTCCATGTGGCGTAGTCATCTTCCGTTAGAACTTTTTTGATGGTTTGAGCCTGTATTCCTGATAGTAAACAGAATAGCATAGCTAAAGAAAGTAGTGCGAGCTTTTTCATGATTTTAGTATAGGATCGATAAATGAATAATTATTAAAACTATAAATTAAATATCAATTTGCAAAGCATACTAGTTGTAAAGCAGGTGACTAGAGCAGATGTTCTTGGATGAAACAGTCAAATTCACCAACATTCTCATATTTTTGTCAAATTCCAGCTTACTACTTTTGTCAAATTAAGTGAAATCTATTTCGTGAATTTAATAGCCAAAGAAACCTTAGACCAGTCAACTGAACTAAAAGCATACCAGACTTCCTTATTTTGTTCTCTTTTTCTTGCACTCATTGAAGTAACATATTGTTCCGGTTCGAAGTAAATATATGACTGCTCTTCAGGCATCATTCCGGGGCATGGGGCCATATAAGACTCAATGACAGGAAGGTTCTTGATAGTAAGTTCGCTGGTGTAAGCGTTCTTTATTTCAATTGTTGCGTGCAAGTACTCTATACTCCAACAATCCTCAGAAAGTGTTCCACTAATTTTCAATTCTCTTTCTTCCCCCTTTCTATGTAAATCGAAGGAACGCCCCGACCAGCTAAGTTCAGCTTCCGGACCATCTGCCAAACTATGGTAATAATCAAAAGCTGCCCAATATGATTTCCCATCTTCAAATATATAGTATGTAGGCCACCCCATGTCTATTGCCACCGTTTTCATTGATTTTAGAGCTTCCAGAAAGTCGTTCCTTGGGACAATAATCTCAGCTTCAACTTCATCTACAATATTTTTATTTTTATCCTGAAATTTAGCAGCGATCTTATAAGTTCCAGGAATCATATAATTCTGAATATTTGACATTGGATTTTCACGTATTCCCAGGTCAGAATAAACCGTATTATCGCCATAATCAATGGTATAATAAGAATCATCAGTTCCGGGAGGAAATGATAATTGAATATTAATTTGTTTACAGCGTTGAACAGTGTCCTCTAATATAGCTCCAGAATCATAATCTATTATGGTCATTGCAAAATCTCCTGATACTTCTGTTGAAGAGACTGGAGAATTTACGGTAACACCACCAAATAGAATCCGGGCAATCAATCCAACAGAGTCCCAATCAATATCAAGCTTCTTAATATTCATTGATACATTAAATTCTCCATCCTCGCAATCAATAACTCCAACCTTTCCTGAACTTTTACTATTTACCAGTTCAATCTCTCCGTTATACTTAATTTCGTTGATGTATTCAGCATCTTTAGTATGAATAACCTTTCCCTTAATAGAACTTTCTGTTAGTTCAGTAATTTCAATCTTTAAATCAGGCAAAAACAACCGGATCGCATTTGCACCGGCCTCAGCGATTTGTGGCATCAAGGCAGCAGCTTGCGATTCAACGCAAGTACGATCCATGTAAGGTTCACCACGCCTCTCAAATAAACCCAATGCGTATGTGAGGTCACGACACATAAAAACATCATGACCACTTATTTTTTTTGTAAAATAATAGGTTTCACGGTCGTAGATACAATCCTCTAACTTCGGTGAAGGGTAGGTTTTTTCAGGATGAATTCTAGGTATAATATTTGTCCCGGAAATCGTCTGGTCGGTGAAGAAATTTCTGTTCGTATAGGTAGCCAATTCATGGCCAATTTCCTTTACCGTATGTGCTTTAAAAAATTTATCTTTTAAGTTGGGATCAACTTTACCCTCACACCAGCCCACCATTCTGTCGGTCAACTGCTCGCAAATATTTTCATAAGGATCTGAATTACCAAAATGCTTAATGACAGAATAATCGGAGAACAAACCAGGATGTGCATCATCTCTAACGTGAGCAGGACAGCCCATATCGGCTATCATGTGCAAGGTTTCTCCAAGTGAGCGCCAGGCATAGGCCATAAGCTCATTTCTATCCCTGTTGTCGCTCGTTTCAAGTGCTTTTTTCAGCTTTGCTTTCCCAATGGACCAATTATAAAGATGCTCAGCCTCAGTTGTGGCCCAGGCAATGTGGTCAATTCTGGGATTAAAAGTTGGGCTTGATTCTCTCATTATAATACCAAGATGATCTTTCAAATACCTCTCAGTAGTATCTTCAATTGGATCATAAAAGTGCCTTAGGCTAGCCTGTAACTCAGGTTCATCCGCACTAAATCCACCTTCAGTAATCCACTCTTCAGCTGAAAGAGATTTTATTCCTTCAGTAACATACAAATAGCCTCCCTTCGTAATCATTTCACCCTCATACCCAACGCTACTATCAAACAAAAAACTGTAGTTTTTAAATTCCCCGGAATTAGTTGATCCCAAAAACCGGGTTTTAAATTGCTCAATGATCCCTTTATTGATATTTCTATGTGCCAGAATGTTTCCATAACTTGAAAATACAAGTGCCATTCCTATGTAAAGAACGATTCCTCCGATAAAATATGCTGTCTTTTTCATGTCTCCTGATTTTTAAAATCTAACTAATCTCCAGCTATTTTCATCAACCAGGGTCAATGCTATAGAGTATGTAACTCCAGCTTCGGAGAACTCAAATTCAGCATAAGTGCTGGACTTAACAGTGTGCTCCCGACCTTTCAGAGCCTCTCCCAAAGCAATTAATACACTTGGCTCAACATTTTGCAGTTGCTCTCCATAAGCACTTTTAGAGTCCTCCGATAAGAGTTCAAATACCTGGTCAGGATCGCCTGTAAGGAATGCTGCCTCAGCCTGACTAGCTCCCTCTTCCATGCCCTTAATGTCTAATTCAATAGGGTCGATCTGCGGATCATCCCCAATATCCCCCATGAAACTTTCACACTGAACAAACAAGTGCATTAACATTGCCAGCAGGAATCCACTGCTAAGAATAGTTGTCTTTGACCAAGATGTTTTCATAAGATAATTGCTTAAGAGGTTAAGAATAAATCTGCAAGTAATTTGACGATACTATAGCTCCGTACGTCATCAAGCAAAACTACACCCTGGTATGATTGCATGCAATAACACAAATGTGTCATCTTTGAAGGGGAATGCTCTTAATGATTTCGATTGATAGGGCTAATCCTTAATACATCATATTGGCTTCCTTAAAACTTATGCAAAAAATTTTACTTTACTAATCTATAAGGCAAAGAGCTTTCTAGCATACGTGCTACTGTGTGATATTTTAACAAAATTGTAAAATTATTAGACAGAGATAAAACGACAAGGTTTTGTAATTAATTGATATGTTGAAGCTTAAAAAGTTGGCACTTATATTGGGGAACACGTTAATATTCAAAATATTAACAAAAAATATTAAAGAATTAATAAACAAAATACCCAATCATTATGAGAACAATTAAACCTTTACTCTTTATACTTAATTTAAGTATTGGGTTATCTGTTTTCGCACAAAATATTGAGACAATACCTGATTTATCAGCAGTTAATGATTCCAATTCTTGGATTCTAAATAATAGAGAATTGACAATTGAAACAGGTGGAGCCATCCATCTAAATGGGAAATCAGGAGATGGACTGCTTTGGATTAAAGAATCCACTTTTATCAAAGGAAAAATTGAATGTGATATCAAAGGGAAAGATATACAAGGTATAAGCTTTGTTGGATTAGCTTTTCATGGATTAAATGAAAGTACCTATGATGCAATATATTTTCGTCCGTTCAATTTTAAAAATAAAGAGAGAAATGGACATTCAATTCAATATATCTCTCATCCTGAATATCCTTGGTATAAATTAAGAAAAGAGCATCCGAAAAAATATGAGAACAAATTGAATACAATACTTGACCCAAATGATTGGTTTCATGTCACAATAACCATTGACTATCCAAATGTAGAGGTGTTTGTAAATAATTCAAACGAACCTTCATTAAAAATTAGCCAGCTTAGTTCAAGGAAAGAAGGTTGGATAGGTTTTTGGGTTGGCAACAATTCAGAAGGATACTTTAAAAACTTAAAAATCATTTCTGATAATTGATAATTAATTAAAATTAAAAAGCTTAATACTCCAGTTGAACTTCAAACCTAACTCCTGTTCACAGTTTGTCTATTAACCTTTCTTCATTGGTTGCGAAAAAAGTATTAGCTTTGCAATCCTAAACCCACACACACACCCATTGCCACACACACAAACACAAACACACACCTATTTCCGGGATGTAGCTCAGCCAGGTTAGAGTACCCGTCTGGGGGGCGGGGGGTCGAATGTTCAAATCATTTCATCCCG
>CAYXQX010000046.1:11607-14146 GCA_964467485.1 uncultured Porphyromonadaceae bacterium
AACCCCCCATATTTACTAGACAATGCCTTGTTGTAACAATGAATTCCCATCAAATGGATTGAAAACGAGTACCCGTCTGGGGGGCGGGGGGCCGGGAGTTCAAATCTCCCCATCCCGACAAACAAAAAAAGCCTTACAACTATGTAAGGCTTTTTTTTGTTTGAGTGTGAGTGTGTTAAGAAGTGTGGGTCTCTCCCCTATCTTTTTAGCGTAATACCGATTTGCCCTCCGGAAAAGGATCCTCCGCCTAGTTCAGCATGCACCCAGAGGTTATCCGTGAGTTTATAACGGCCACCTACCTGGCCACCAATATTAATTCTCAGCTTAGTACTTGAGTAGTAATTTCCGAAACGAACGTATGGTCCAGCACTCAAACCCGCATAAACATCCAAATTATCCGGAAGTTCAAGTATCCTGTTGGCATGATAGTTTGCATTTAAAGATCCCCCTATATATCCATAACTGTATGTGTACAACAATCGATAACGAAGTGAAGCTTGTACACCTACAGTGATATCCTCAGTGATCCAATAATCAGCACCAATGTAAAATGGGATACCCCAGGTGGAAAAACCAACTCCAGCATTGAATTGGAGCTTGCTTTTGTCAATATCGACTTTTTGTTTATCCTCTTTAGCTTCCTGAGCAAAGGATAAAGCAACAATGAATAAGGTAAAAAGTGTAAGAGTAATTTTTTTCATAATCAATGAGTTAAGTTTTCTACTAATATGGCTTTTAGGGTTCATCCCCGTTTAATGTGTGACTGATTGCATCCACTGAGTAATATTAATGATTAATACGAGATTTAACAAACCTTTGATGGGGGAAACCATATTATTTTTGCCTGTGATTTTTAGCGAAACCTGTTTGAGTGAAGGTCTTATGACAAAAAACCGGGAGAGAATAGATTGTGGTCTTTTGTTAGTATGTAGAGTAAACGAAAACCGATCCTTTGCTTTTATAACAAATACAGTTAACTTTAACATAGCCAAACCTAACCCAAATCGGTAACTATTCTTTGTCTAAATAGTCCTCCTATAAATAGGTAAATATGAATAGCTCAAGATTAGTAATATTAGTGCTAGCAGTATTAAGTTTCTCATGCCAAAGAATTGAAACGAATGAAGCTATTGTATTGCCCATTCACAAGGCAGATTTTGAAATGATTGAGTTCAGGGATTTTCTGCAGAATTCAGAATTTGTATTTCTTGAGACAGATGAAAATGTTGTACTGCCAGAAAGCCACAGAATGTTGGAATATGTTGATGAATTCTATCTGCTTGATGAGATTGTTAGTGAAAAGGTTTTTCGTTTTGATGCTAATGGGAAGTTTTTGAATACTATCGGACAAAAGGGTAAAGGACCAGGAGAATATATCGGCCCGAATGATGCAATAATCACTGACGGTGAAGTGGAAATTCTGGCAGGAATAAGTCAAACAGAGATCTACAAATACACTAATACTGGTGAGTTTAAAAATAAGCATTCAATTGAAGGCAGATGTTCCAACTCTTTCATCAAACACCCCAATGGTTTGGACTACTTTTTTTATTACCATTTTAGCCCATTTAAAATTCTTAAGACGGATAGTAGCTTCATCCCCCTTGATACCCTATTTAATACTTACGATGAGTCAAGAACCACCAGTAGTACAGATTCTTTCTTCAGGTCTCATAGTGGTAACCCTATATTCTGTGAAGGGAATTATAATGAAGTTTATCAGTTAACGGAAGGAGATTTTGAATTGAAATATGAATTTGATTATGGTCCATTCGTATTCACTGAAGGCGGTTATGAAATAAATCGTATAGTTCATACTCAAGAAAAGGGGATGTATTATGTAAAATACCTTTGTGATAACAAAGATTGACTTTATGCCTTCATAATATTTGCGTCGCCAAATGTTAATAATGAATTTGGAGCCGAGCTTTACCATCTGATTTTTAATAGGAAGACGAATAAAGCTTTCAGGATCAATATTGAAGGGGCGGAATTAGCTTTAATGGGAGGATTTTACATTACTAATGAGAATATTCTTTACATGTCTGCCCTGCCATCAGGGTTGAGTTCATCTGACGACTGGAAGGAAATTGTTAAAGAGAGGAACTTGGATTTTGATCCTGAAAGTAATCCGATAATTATAAAAACTGATTTGAACTCATTAATTGAAGCCTCTTACTGATATGAACTACCGAACCTTGATTCTGATTCTTCAACTATTACTTCTCCCCATTATAAGTGTCATATCCCAAAGTAACAACAAGACATTGGTGATTGATTACAAAACCGCTCTGAAGGATAATAGTGAGCTTATGTATAGCGAAGTCATCAGAGATGTTGAGTTTATCCAACCAGAGCTCACCAAATCCTCAATGCTAAACTGGATAATGGACTATGCCGTAACCGACCGCAATTTGTTTGTTGTCAATGGGCCTAAACCTGCCCGGATTATTTGTTTTGATCGATCAGGAAAATATGTTTGCAGAATTGGAACCAATGGGAAAGGCCCTAATGAGTATATAAAACCCTATGGATTAAA
>CAYXQX010000047.1:0-14135 GCA_964467485.1 uncultured Porphyromonadaceae bacterium
GAATTGGTTTCTATTACAGGATATCAGTATGTTGATGATCTACAGGATATTGATCAGGATTTTACACCTGCAAACCTGCTCGCAGTTACGCAGGATCAAAGTCAGCATTTGATGACTCAGGAGTTTCAGCTGAGGTCGAAAAACACACATAAGGTAGAGTGGATAACAGGCCTTTACGGTTTCACCCAGGTAATAGATCGGGTTGTTGATGTATCTTATCTTGAAGGAGCTGTGCCGGTTTTCAGATTACCAGGGCCAATGGAAAAGGTAAAGACATACGAGTTCCAAAATAAGGGAGCTGCTTTGTTCGGACAAGCTAAGTTGAAAAATATTCTGTTCAGCGGGCTGGATCTTGTTTTAGGTGCCCGTGTTGATCATGAGAATGATGGTCTGGTTTATGATTATGTTTTAAAAATGAATGGTGCAGATATTCCCCAGAATGACTTTGATAATAACTTTGGCTTTCTTGAATTCCTTCCCAAGGCTGCGTTGCAGTACAAGCTTAATAATAGTCTCAGCACTTATGCCAGTATTGGAAAAGGTTATAAATCAGGAGGTTTTAATTCTACAATAGAGCGGCCGGAAGATGAGTCGTTTCGCTCTGAGTATAGTTGGAATTATGAGCTGGGAGTGAAGATGGGAACCAAAAACAACCGTTATGTGATGAACCTGGCCGGTTTCTTTATTGATTGGACCGACCAGCAGATTTACCAACCTGTTCCATCAGGACAAGGTTCAATGCTGAAAAATGCCGGCCAATCAGAATCAATGGGGTTTGAGATTGAAGCTCTGGCACGACCAATTAAAAACTTTACAGCAAATTTCTCAATGGGCTATACCTCAGCAAAATTTGTAGAGTATGAAAGGGATGAGTCGAAGGACATAAGCTACAGTGGTAATTATATTCCTTATGTTCCTTTGTACACTTTTTATGCCGGGATAAGCTATAGGATTCCCATTTACAACAAGCTTATTGATGAATTGAGGTTTAATGCCAATATGACTGGCATCGGCAGAATTTATTGGAACGATACCAATACACTGACGCAGGATCCTTATCAACTTTTGAATTTCAGAGTTGATTATCAGATAAATGATATTACTCTTGGCTTTTGGGCCAGAAATATTCTTAATACAAAGTATACAGCATTCCAGTTTTCTGCTCTGGGAAATCAGTATGCACAAGCGGGTAATCCAAGGTTGCTTGGTGTGAGTTTTACTACCCGGTTCTAATTGATTGTAGAAGATACTGATATGCGTGCACATCAAAAATATGGCACCCTGCTGGGTTTATATGTTGCCCAGTCTGTCCCGATGAGTTTTTTCTCAACTGTGGTGCCGGTAATAATGAGACAGGAGGCTTATTCACTAGAGAGTATAGGCCTCCTTCAGTTAATCAAATTACCCTGGGTTCTAAAGTTTTTGTGGGCACCTATGGTTGATCGTTTGAGTCCTACCACTACACATTACAAAAAATGGATTTTTGCCAGTGAGTTTTTTTATGCCCTGATTATTCTGGGGATAGGATTTTTTGATCTTGGTACGAGTTTTAAAGTGATAATCGGTATGCTCATCCTGGCATTTACTTTATCTGCTACCCAGGATATTGCCACTGATGCTTTTGCTATTCGGATATTAAAAAAGAAGCAGAGGGGTTTTGGTAATAGCATGCAATCCTCAGGAGGTTTTCTTGGAACATTATTAGGTAGTGGAGTCCTTCTTATGCTTTATCCTGATTTGGGTTGGCAAGGAGTTATTTACCTTCTGGTTGGAATATTGTTGCTGGCACTTCTTCCATTATTTATTTTCACAAGAAAGCCTGCAATTGAGGAGAAACCGCCTGATAAAAAAGTGAGATGGACAGATGTATTCATCTTCTTTTCACAAGAAAAAATGTGGAAAAGGGTATTGCTGTTGGCAATATTTTATTCAGGTTTATTGGGAATGCTGGCAATGTTAAAGCCATACATGGTGGATCTTGGTTTCGAGGTTAAGAAAATAGCCTTTATCGCCGGGATATTTGGCACAGGGATGGGGGTTGTATGTGCTTTGTTCGCCGGATGGCTTATAAAAATGATCGGACCACGTAAAAGCTTATGGAGAATCGCATCTTTTAATATTCTGGCACCTATTTTCTTCCTTGTTTATAATCAATTCTCAATAAATGAAAACTGGATTTATCTTGGTGCTTTCCTCCTTTGGGGGGGGTATGGAATGTCGTCTACTTTTATTTATACCATTTGCATGAATGCAGTGAGGAAAGGAAGAGAAGGGACTGATTATTCCCTACAAATCGTGGTGACACATTTGTCCGGAATTTTTCTTGCCGTTATGAGTGGTAAAATTGGTGATGCCTTAGGATATAGTGGGCTGTTCAGCATGGAGTTGGTTCTGGGTATAATTGTATTGTTAACCGCGGGTTCGCTCTTCCACGACCCGTCAGAAGGAATAGAGTCATGAAAGAAATAATGCAGAAGTATAATATCAGAGCACCGAGATACACTAGCTATCCACCAGCTACTGAATTTTCTGAAGTTGGATTCTCAAGGGAAAATAGCCAAAGGATACTTAATGCCTCTGACAAGGTTTTGCCTCATAATATTTCTATTTATATACATTTTCCATACTGTCCGCAAACATGCCTTTTTTGTGGTTGTAATTCGTATCTCCAAAAATCGGAGGGGAAAGCGAAGGAATATGTTGATGCCCTTATAAAGGAGATCGAACTTACTTTTAGTCAGATAGATCTGACAAGACAAGTGACTCAAATACATTGGGGTGGGGGGACACCAAATTCATTGGATTACAATCAGATTGGCCGTATAATGGACACACTATACAGACGAATAAATCTGAGCGAACATGCTGAAGTGGCAATGGAGTGTAACCCGGCATACTTGAAGCCTGAACATGTAAAGCGACTGAAATCTTTAGGATTCAATCGACTTAGTTTGGGTATTCAGGATTTTGATACAAAGGTTTTGAAAGCAGTAAACAGAGAACCCTCCCTGCTGCCTATAGATGAGCTTCTCAATCTTATAAGGGCGGAGGGCTTTGATGGAGTGAATTTTGATTTCATATACGGACTACCCCTTCAAAACAAAGATTCTTTTATTGCAAACCTTGATAAAGCGATAGAGATTAAACCCGACAGACTTGTCACTTTTTCATATGCTCATGTACCTTGGGTAAGAGATGAACAGAAGAAACTGGAATCGCTTAGTTTTCCTTCTCCTGATGATAAACTTGATATGTTTTTAGGTGGAATGGAGAAGATGATTTCATCAGGATATAAAATGATCGGTATGGACCACTATGCTCTCCCGGATGACATACTTGGTAAAGCAAGCAAAAATGGTCAGCTGCATAGAAATTTTCAGGGTTATTGTACTCGCGAAACAACCGGGCAGGTTTATGCCTTTGGGGCTTCTGCTATTAGCCAACTGGGAAAGGCGTATCTGCAGAATGTTCGACATCCTGATTCCTATATTAAGGCGATAAATGAGAATTCTCATGCAGTACAAAGGGGATATGAACTTAATGATAATGAGGTTATTATCCGTTCTGCGATTACTGAACTAATGTGCAATGGAATTCTTGATTTTGAGGCTATGAGCAGCGAAAATAATATCCATGTTAGTGATATTCAAAATATTTTTTCTTACAAAACTGAAAATTTCTCAGACCTTGAAAAGGATGGTCTTCTCGAACTGAATGACAAGGGGCTCAAATTAAGCTCTGTGGGCAAACTTCTATCCAGGGTGGTGGCAATGAGGCTGGATCCTAAGCAGGATGGCAAGAGCGAGGGTTTTTCAAAAACCATTTAAACTGTATTTGAGAGATGAAAAAAACGAAAGTGATAATATTGGGTGGAGGATTAACTGGTTTAGCAACTGCATATAAGCTTTCAAAACTAAATATTGATTTTGTACTATTAGAAAAATCAGATCGGGTTGGAGGTGTTATTAAAACAGTTCATGAGAAGGGATTTATGTATGAAACTGGTCCTAATACCGGGATAATTGGTTCTCCGGAATTAGCTGAGTTAATTGAGGATTTACATGATGATCTGGATCTTCAGATTGGCAAAAAAGCCGTTAAAAGGAGGTTCATTCTTAAAGATGGCAAGTGGGCCGCTCTGCCCTCCGGACCTGTCTCTGCTGTAGGCACTCCTCTTTTTAGCCTGACTGATAAATTTCGCATTCTGGGTGAACCTTTTAGGCGAAGAGGAACGGATCCAAATGAGACCCTGGCTCAGCTGGTGAAGCGCAGGATGGGTAAGTCGTTTTTGTCTTACGCTATTGATCCATTTATTCTGGGCGTTTATGCAGGCGATCCATCTCTTCTGGTAACCAGGGCGGCCTTTCCCAAATTGTATGCTCTGGAACAAAATTATGGTAGTTTCATTGGAGGTACTCTAAAGAAAAAAAAAGAGGGTAAGTCTGCCCGAGAAGCAAAAGCAACAAGAGATGTTTTTTCCTTTAAGGGAGGCTTGGAACAATTGATAATGAGCCTGGAAAAACATTCAGGAAAAGATAGGGTATTGACCAATGTTGACAATACGATTATAACTAAGCAGAAAGGGAAATATCAAATTGCTGCATCCCAAAATGGCGAATCTGTACATTTTGAATCTGATATCCTGATTTCATCTTTGAATGCACCTCATCTTGAAAATAGCATGTTTCAGTTTCTTGAAGCCGAAAGCCTGGATCCGATAAAAGCAGTTTCTTACACTCCTACGGTAGAAGTAGTGCTCGGTTTTAATAAATGGACAGGACGCCCACTCGATGCTTTTGGAGGACTAATACCCCATTGTGAGGGCAGGCAGCTTCTTGGTGTGTTGTTTCTATCAGCTTTTTTGCCGGAACGTGCGCCTGAGGGAGGAGCCTTATTAACCATTTTTATGGGAGGTGTGAGGAATCCAAAATGGATCAAGGCGAGTGATGAAGAGATTAAAAATCAGGTTAAAGAGGACATAATGGATTTGATGGACCTTAAGACTTTTGATCCTGATTTATTGAAAATATTCAGACATAATGGAGCCATACCACAATATAGCTTCGAATCGGATAACAAAATGGCAAGAATAAGTCAACTGGAAAAATTGCATCCCAACTTTATTATTGGTGGAAATGCTCTGGATGGGATTGGTATTGCTGATAGGGTAAAACAGGGATATCATCTGGCCGATAAGGCAGTTAAATTATTGGAGGATAAGTGATGAAATGTGTTATCCTGTTACAGCTTGGAACGCCTAAAGAGCTTAATGATAGTGCGATAAGGGACTACCTGAGAGAGTTCTTAATGGACCCGCGTGTGATAAATATGCCTGCCTTTCTAAGGTATGTTTTGGTTAATGAGATAATAATACCACGACGGACTCAGAAAGTCAGGCAGAGATATGAATTAGTTTGGGACAAACACAAGGGCTCTCCCCTAAAGTATTATGGAGATAGTCTTGCTGTACAGCTAAACCTGATTCTGCCTGATGATTATAAGGTCTTTCATGCCATGAGATATGGATCTTCCTCAATTCAATCAATTTTGGAAAAAGCGGAACAGGAGAATCCTGATGAAATTATCTTTGTTCCTCTTTTCCCTCATGAAACAGCAGCAACCACCGGATCAATCACAACTGAAGTTGAACGTGTATTGTCGGGCCTTTCAGTAGTGCCTGCAGTAAGATGGTTGCCTGTATTTAAGAATGATCAAAAATATATCGGGATAATGTCTGATAGATTACAGATGAAAAAATGGAAATCTTATGATATAGTCCTTTTTAGCTTTCATGGTTTGCCATTAAAGCAAATTGAAGCAGATCACAGAGGCGTGTCATGCAAAAGTTTGGGATGTCATGATCTTAGTAATGAGTCCAATAGCAGTTGTTATACTCACGATTGCTATCGAACAGCAGCTGATATTGCTAAAAGAGCCGGAATATCTGATGAGAGTTTTTCGCTTGCATTTCAATCAAGATTTGGAAAAAGGTGGATTGGCCCTCAGACGGAAGATGTTTTGGCTGATTATGCCCATAATGGAAAATCTGTTCTTCTTATAGCACCATCATTTCTGACTGATTGTTTGGAGACAAGCTGGGAAATAGGTATTTCCTTCAAGGAGATGTTTAAAAAGGCAGGAGGGAACACATTTGATTGGGTGAATTCCCTCAATGATGATTCCGATTGGGCTGCTTTGTTAGCTCATAGGATTGTTACCTGAGACAAGTATAATTTCGTATTTTTATCAAAAATCCAAATCAATGTATCAGGCAATTTTTTATACCCATATAATAGTTAGCTTCCTTGCCCTGTTTCTTGGTATTACGAGTCTGATTATTTCTATCCTGGGATTAGTAAGAAAATATGATTATAAACCACAGTATAGGTTTGTAGGTAAGGCTTATGTATTAGCACTTTACATGCAGTTAGCAGTAGGTTTGCTTATGTATTTTTATCCGGGGCAGGATAAAGCTTTGATTGAGAACAATGCTATAGATCCAGGTAATTCACCAACGATTAGGTTTTGGGAAATTGAGCATGTAGCAATAATGATTTTTGCTCTGTTTATTGTTCAGATTGGATGTATTTTCATTAGCAATACTAAAAGCTCTAAGCGAAAGTACAGCTTAAGCCTTTTTTATTTTGGCATACCTCTGGGGCTGATGATATTTTCCATGCTGATGTCCATGCGCTAAAAATCATTCCTTTATAGCTTTTGCCGGGTATTGATCTCACCCCATCCTTATAGTAAATGAGTTGATTCCAGCTTTAGGAAAAAATTATGTTGGACTTAATTCTGCAGCCTTTGGTTAACTATGTTATTGTATCGTGATCCAAAATAAAAGCGTAAACCTATTTCTCCGCCAAGCTCATATGTTGAAGGCAATTTCCTTGAGTTGAGTAATAATTCTTCTAGAGAAACCTCTTCTTTAGGAAGATAGAGTTGATCATGAACACTTTCTGCACTGATTTCAAAAAAAACTGATAGTCCACGGCTTACGCGAACAGATACATCGAGTTCACCACTTAAATTGTAATTCTGCAGATCATTCAGGAATCCTGAATAGCCAAGCACGGCGTCTATCTCACCCCATGGCTGGATAAGCTCAAGCGCGACATTCAGTTTTTGTTCCCAAAGATGGTCTTCTATCCTGTCGAGGAAAGTTGTATCGTTATATTTGTAAAGGGCTGGTCCAACAAAGTAGGATGCAGTGAATATCTTTTGATCAGCATCTTTCCAATCGAAAAAATTATACTCAATGGCCGGCTTTACGCTAATAAAAAACCCAGTATTTAAGTATGTGCTCCTTCCGCCATCAAGAAATAGTCCTGTCGACCAGTGATTGGATAGGGTGCGGACAACTTTTGAGTTGGCTTCATCCACCAGGTTTACTGTTTTGTAAATGTTATCATCATTTGAAACATATCTTCTGGTTGAATTTTCGTGTGAGTAGCGATTCCGTATAAGCCACTTATCGGTGATGCGATCTGCCTGGATCGACCCCTCATAGCTCACATTTGATTTACTCTCTTCAAGGTCCCACCCGCCGGCAGCAGAAATTCTGAAGTTCCAAAAATCCCAAGAATCTACTTCAATTTCAGCGTTTTGAGATGCTTCTTCATCCAATCCTGCGTAGCTAATATCAATTTGATCCAGGAGCTTAGTTTGACAAAGATAATTCATTAAACCGATCTTAAGAGTTTTTGTAAATCTTACACGATTCATGTCATCTGTATCACTCGGGTTGTGAATATAGAAAAGCTTGAAATCACTTACATCCCTTTTTTCTCCACTATAAAAGGCCAGAAAATATTTACGACCACCGCTGCCTATTGTCATTTCAGTAGTAAGAACGAAAATATCTGCCAGTTTTGGGTCGTTGACAAAATTTACAAACTTCAGATTCCTGCGTGTGAAATTGAAATCTTCCACCTCTCCATCGAGGTAAACACTGAGGGTATGATCAGCCTTAATTTCGGGAATTTGAATCTGGCCAAGCAATGAGTTTGATGGAATAATCCAAAAAAGTATAATTGCCAGAGTAACTATAGTTTTCATAAGATCCGCTTAGTTTATTCTAAAAGTACAAAAGGGATATTGATTTTTTTTGGGATATTGAAATTTAAGGCATCATGTACAAAAATTAAGTTATTTTTGATGGATGTTAATGCATTTCTTCTCAAAATAGTGATTACAATGAAATACTCACTTGTCCTTCTTGTTTTCCTGGTAAGTTTTACTGCCTTTGTTTCTTGCGAGAAAGAAGCTCCACGGCCCAATATTCTCTTTTGCATGGCTGATGACTGGGGATGGCCGCATGCCGGAGCCTATGGCGACCAGGTGGTGAAAACTCCAACATTTGATCGTCTCGCAGAGGAGGGGATTCTTTTTGAACATGCATATGTGTCAAGTCCTTCTTGTACTCCCTCCAGAAACGCCGTCCTCACAGGTCAATATCACTGGCGGCTGGGGCAGGGTGCTAACCTGTGGTCTACTCTGGACGTTAACACTCCTGTTTATCCATTGCTTCTTGAAGAATCCGGATATTTCATTGGCCATTGGAGAAAATGCTGGGGCCCCGGCAACCTTGAAGCCGGAGGATATACTGATACCTATCCGGGTGGTCCTGATTTCGAAGGATTCGAGGATTTTATTAGCAGTTGGCCGGATGATAAACCTTTTTGCTTTTGGCTGGGGGCATATGATCCGCACCGAGGATACGTAAAGGGATCAGGCCGTAAATCAGGAATTAATGTCGACTCCATAGTTGTTCCTGGTTTTTATCCTGATGTTGAAGTTATAAGATCTGATATTGCCGATTATTATTTTGAGGTACAAAGGTTCGACCAGGACTGTGCTGAAGCTATTGCACTTCTCGAAGATATTGGTGAACTGGATAACACTATAGTGATCATGACAGGTGATAATGGTTTTCCTTTTCCCAGGGCTAAATCAAATTTATACGATATGGGAGTGAGGCAGCCCCTGGCCATAAGATGGGGTGATGAAGTAAGCCCCGGAAGAAAAGTTAAAGATTTTATGTCATTTACAGACTTTGCACCAACCCTTCTGTCACTCGCCGGTGTTGATATACCTGAAGAAATGACAGGTGTTTCCCTTGAGCCTATACTGTATTCAAGGAAAGAGGGTTGGGTAAGTAAGTCACGTGACAAAGTTGTTTTTGGTAAAGAGAGACATGTGCCAGCTCAGTTGATACCTTCAACTGCGGGTTATCCTTGTCGAAGTATCAGAACTGAAAAATATCAGTATATATATAATTTCAAACCAGATAGGTGGCCTGTGGGAGTGCCTGACGGGGCATCGCATCCTATGAATACATTCGCTGACTGTGATAATGGTCCTACAAAAACTTTCCTTATCAGTAATAAATCAAATCCGGAGTATCGGAAGTACTACGATTGGTCATTTGCAAAACGACCTCAAGAGGAACTCTATGATATGATTAAGGATCCCTTTCAGCTTAATAATCTGGCAGGAAATCCCGATTTTGCCCTGATGCAAGAAAAACTAAATAAGCAACTGTTTGATGTTCTTTTAGAATCTGGTGATCCCCGTGCCGATGGAGGAGGGGATGAGTTTGATGGATATCCTTATAGGGCAGGGTATCGACTTCGATGATGTTAATTGTTAATTGTCAATGGTTAGTTGTAAATTGTAAATGAAAAAATAAGTAATTCAATCCAGCAAGAAATATAGAAATATGAAAACTGTAATAATAATAGTGTTAGCCAGCCTTAGTTTAAGTTTATGTGCTCAGGAGAGTTCCTCCAAATCTGTTGATCTATTTAATGGAAAGGATCTTAGTGGCTGGCATATGGATGTTCCGGAACTCGATAATAATCCAGATGGTGTCAATCCCTTTATTGTACGTAATAAAAAGCTTGTTAGTCTTGGAACCCCAAGCGGGCATCTGATTACTGATGAGGTATATCAGGATTACACCTTAGTTTTGGATTATAAATTTGTTGGAGAACCCGGAAATTGTGGAGTACTGGTTCATGCATCTACTCCGAGGGCTCTTTTCGATATGTTCCCAAAATCAATGGAAGTTCAATTGGAGCATGAGAATGCCGGGGACTTTTGGTGTATTGTTGAGGATATTACAGTTCCGGATATGGAAAAGAGAAGAGGGCCCCAAAACAAATGGGGTATAGTGGAAGGGAAAAACAGAAGGATTGAAAACCTTACAAATGATTCAGAAAAGGCCCTGGGGTCCTGGAATCATCTTGTAATTGTGTGCCTGGGAAGTGATATAAAAGTATATGTAAATAACGATCTGGTTAATTCTGGAACTAATTGTTCTGCAAAAAGGGGTCACATTGCGATTCAGGCAGAAGGGGCTGAAGTAGAATTTCGAAATATACAGTTGCTTCCAACAAAGAAAAGGGAAGCAATATCCATTAAGCAAATTCCTTAGGAATTTATTTGTGTCTACAGTTAATAGTCTTAATTACTTAGAACAGTTATTACTATCAGGGCAGCACTGAATAGGAGGATACTTGAAGTAATGAAATATATGCCGAAGGTAGTGATGGTATAGAAAATTGAGGAAAACCATTTTTTTGAATAGAAATTTCTAATACCAACAAGAGCATAGAAAAATGCTACCAGTAATATCCATGGTGCCATTCCCTTAAGGATATTCTCGAATACCATGCTGAGAAGTACTATTATTGACAATAGTATAAAATAAAAGGTATGGAGATTAACTGAAAATACGAGGTGTTCAACGTAATACTTTCTTTTCTTTCTGAAGAATACTCTTAGGATTAGTGCATAAAATGGCATTAAAACAAAGAATGACCAGGAAATGTATTTAAAGAATTGGGAGGTGATATAATTTGGGTTCTCCATTGAGTTCAGGCCTTGCTGAATTTTTGTTCTTTCCTTTTGAGTTAAGGTACTGTCGGATAATTCTTCCCTTAAACTATTTTTGAAGAATTCGTACACTCCCAGCCCCTCTCTAGCATTCGAAATAGCCAATAAAGTATCTCCTGATTTATTAAACTGTCCTTTAAGCTTCATTTCATTAAAAACGGAATCAATCATGACTTCACTCTGTTCTTTATCCATGTCGGTGTTAAACAGATTGCGGGTTTGGAGACCTATTAAAAAGAAGAAAACAATAGAGGCAATTAGATAAAACCTGAAGGGAGGGACATACTTCTTTCTTTTACCAGCAACAAATTCAGCTGATATCTTCCCCGGTTTCAGCAACAGAGTTGGCAAGGATTGAAGTATTCTTATATCAAATACGAGTAGAGAATCCAGGATATCTTTCAAAAAGTGGCGTACCGGCTTTTGTACTTCTACCACAGATTGGCCGCATGATGGACAATAGTTGCCTTCAAAATTGAATTCGCAGTTTTTACAGGTATGAAATATGAAGCCTTCAGGATCTGACTTCAATTTTACCACGTCCTTTTTTCTTCTTTTAAGCCTACTTTTTAATTTATCCAGCATGATAACAGCCCTATGATTGCAAGATAGTTTTTAACTCATAATTCATAACTCATAATTCTTTTTTAATCCCAGGCTTCTTCGATAGTTTTCCTTATCAGCCCATTCTCTTCATCGGTATCATCGACCAGTTTCCTTTGTCGCAGGATTTCCTCTTTCATTTCTTTAATAATATCCTGATATTCTGCGTCATTTATTGCATTATGGATTTCCTTGGGATCTTTTTTGAGATCGTAGAATTCCCAGCCACGTTCGAAGGGCATATTCACCAGAGTATCTGTATTGAGGGGCTGTCCATAGAACAGGGCCAATTTATATCTGTCATTTCTTATACCTAAGTGAGCAGGACGAATATCCTGATTTGTCCAGTACCGATAATACATTGTTTCTCTCCAATCAGAAGGAGTGTTGCCACTAAGGTTTTTCCTGAAACTTGATCCCTGCATGGATTCGGGCTGTTTAATTCCTGCGTAATCGAGGAACAGGGAGGGGAAATCAATATTTAAAACTATATCGTCGATTCTACGGTTCCCTTCAATTTCATCAGGATAACTAATTACAAAAGGCATTCGGAGGGATTCCTCATAGATCATTCGCTTATCGAAAAATCCATGCTCACCAAGAAAATATCCTTGGTCTGCTGTGTAAATAACTAAGGTGTTGTCAGCTTGCCCTGTTTCTTCCAGGTAATCCAGAAGCTTTCCAATATTATCATCTATGGCTGCACCACATCTCATGAAATCTTTAACAAATTTCTGATAAATTTTCATTCTGGCTTCATCACGTCCCAAGCCCTCTACAGAGAATGGTAAATCGGGATAATCACACCACCATGGGCCATTTGAGGCTTTGGTGTATCTGATGCCAAGGTTTTCCAGAGTCTGGCCTGCGAACAATCTTCCGGTTTCCTCCGGGCCCTTATCAAGAATTGATGAAGGATAGGGTATGTCGATATTCTTGTAAAGCTCCTTATGCCTGTCGGGATAATCGAAAGGCTCATGTGTTGCTTTGAAATGGGTCATTAGAAAGAATGGTTTTTCAGGATCCTTACCCTTCAACCATTCTATAGAAAAATCGGCAATTACATCAGAAGAAAAACCTTTATATTCTTTTCCGCCTTTGTAACCATCCTCCCAGTTTTCCTTGCTCTTCAGGACGGGATTCCAATACACGCCCTGATCAGGCAATACCATGTATTTATCGAAGCCTGATGGTTCTTTTTTCAAGTGCCATTTGCCGAAAATAGCTGTCTGGTAGCCGTTGGCTTGTAGGATTTTAGCTACATTAAGACTATCGGGGTCCAAGTGCCCGCCTAGGGTGTATACCCCATTTTTATGACTGTATTGCCCGGTCATGATTGCTGCTCTGCTAGGGACACATATGGAGTTTGTGCAGAAACAATTATCTAGGACAACTCCTTTATCAGCCAAGCGTTCGATATTGGGGTTATGTACGTAATCCTCTAATATGCCTCCATATATTCCCCATGCCTGGGAAGTGTGATCATCAGACATAATGAACAGGATATTAGGTCTTTGCTCTTGTTTATCTGATATATTCGTACATCCGGCAAATGCTACGAATATTATGAAAAACAGGCTGATTATTCTCCAATGGATTTTCATGACAAGATTAATTATTGTAAAAATCAGGATATAAAAAAATCAAATTTACTTATACAAACCAATAGTAATGCATAAATTGTAAGAAATTAAATCATAGTGAGAAATATTAAATCCCTATTAAGAAAGGTCATTATCCCGACTATTGTGTTTGTCGGGTTATTTGCCTGTGATAGTTTAAATAATGAGAAACTTCCCGAAAAACCAAATATCCTGTTAATCCTGACTGATCAGCTAAACTCAAGTGCTTTGAGTATTAGGGGGAATGAGTATTTGAGTACACCGGCGATTGATAAGCTTGCTTCTTCAGGAGTCCTTTTTGCCAATAATTATGTTACTCAGCCTCTTTGTCTCCCTTCCAGATCAAGTTTTCAAACAGGCCGTTATCCCCATGAGCTGGGCACGGTTAACAATGGCAAGAAGTTCGATGTTGAAGTGCCTATGCTGGGCGATCTTATGACGGATGCGGGGTATAATTGTGAATATATTGGGAAATGGCATGTTGGTACGAAGGCGGAAAAATCGGGGTATCCTGATTATGATAATGCCGGGAAAGATAATAAGAAGACCTGGGCAGCGGTTAAGTATCTTATGGAAGAAAGAACTGAACCTTTTTTCCTGACTGTTTCATACATGAATCCTCATAATGTATGTGAGTTGGCCCGGGATCAGAAATTACCGGATGGGCCAATTGGAACACCTCCAGGCAATATCAATACCTTGCCTCCATTGCCTGCAAATTTTGATCCGCCTGATGATGAGCCCTCTGTGATCAGGAAGATACATACAAAATCAAAAGTTCATTATCCTACACAAGATTGGGATGAGTTAAAATGGAGGCAATACTTGTGGGGTTATTACAGGTTAGTTGAAAAGGTTGATGCCGAGATAGGAACAGTCCTTAAAGCTTTATCTGAAGCCAGAATTGAGGACAGAACTGTGGTTATCTTCAGTAGTGATCATGGTGAAGGTGTGGCTAAGCATCACTGGAATCAAAAGCAAATTCTATATGACCAGTCGGCAAAAGTT
>CAYXQX010000048.1:0-3702 GCA_964467485.1 uncultured Porphyromonadaceae bacterium
GCCCATTCGCAGCACATATTAGCAGTAAGCAGTTTCAGTCCACCTTTGGCAGAAGCATATGCAGAAACGCTGTTCCTACCATAAACACTCATCATGGAGCACATATTGATTATCTTCCCGCTTTTCTTCGCAATCATTGCAGGTGCCACTCGCTTAGCAACAATTAGGGGAGCAACTAAATCCACATCGATAACCGACCTAAAATCTGCTACATCCATATCAAGAATTGGTATCCGTTTAATGATACCGGCATTGTTTACCAGTATGTCGATAGGACCCAGAGCCTCTTCGATTATGGAGATACCCTTATCCACTTGCTGTTCATCAGTGACATCAAAAACCAAGGTAAAAGCATATATCCCTTCCTTCAATAGTTTCTTCTTGCAGGAATCGAGTTTAATCTCATCCCGGCCATTGATACATATTTTGGCTCCGGCATTTCCCAAAATTTTTGCAATAGCTAGTCCGATCCCATGTGTTCCTCCGGTTACAAGGGCAACTTTTCCTTTAAGGTTAAAAAGACTATTCATTATTTCAAATCTTTTGGAGTGTGATGATCCATATCTGTATAATCGAGGTTTTCGCCTGCCATTCCCCAAATAAAGATGTAATTTGATGTTCCTGCAGCACTATGAATACTCCAGGAAGGAGATACAACTGCCTGATTATTCTTCATGAAGATGTGCCGGGTTTCATCAGGCTCACCCATGAAATGACAAATAGCCTGATCATCAGGAACTTCAAAATAGAAATAGCATTCCATCCGACGATCATGTGTATGAGCCGGCATAGTATTCCATACGCTGCCAGGTTTTAACTCAGTCATTCCCATCTGTAACTGACAAGTTTCAACAACTTCCTTTACCAGGAGCTGGTTAATAGTTCTTTCATTTGAAGTTTCAAGGCTTCCCAAATGCAAAACATTAGCATCCTTCAATGTTACATGTTTGCTTGGGTATTTAGCATGGGCGGGAGTTGAGTTCAAATAAAACATAGCAGGTGAATCCGGTGAATCTGAATGAAACTCCACACTTTTAGTCCCACGACCCAAATAAAGAGCTTCTTTATAGGCCATGTTGTAGGTCACTCCATCTGCCACAACTTTCCCTGCGGCCCCAACATTGATTATCCCCAGCTCTCTTCTTTCCAGAAAAAATTCAGCCTTGAGTTGATCAACAGTATCCAGAGTCAATGACTTGCTTTTCGGAAAGGCACCACCAACCATAAGGCGGTCATAATGAGAGTATACGAAATTGATCTCATCAGGAATAAAGGGCTGAGAAACCAGGAATTCGTCACGTATTCTTTGAGTATCGTAAGATTTAAAATCTGTTGGGTGAACCGCATAGCGGCTTGTACATTTGGTTGTCATAACTTTTATCTTGTAATTATCTTTGTATTAATAATGATCTCATCAGGCTTATTAGCGGCTTAGTTCATCGCAAAAGTAAAACCTTTTCTGCTTTTATTTGGCGTGCATGATGATTAATAATGGCCCTTCTTCTCCAGTGGCCTTTTGAGCATAGTCTATCAAAAAATCTCTTTTTTCGGGGAAGAGTACTTTCTTCTTTTTTAGGCATTCGGGATCACTTCCTCCCAACATGAATGAAGGATTTGCCTTAACAACAAAAAGCTTTTGATCGGGGATATATGTTCCAGGACCCAATCTTTCGAATCCCAGTAGATCATCCTCAATACTTCCCCCTGGTTTAATTTCATCAGAGGAAAAGCACTTGTTTGGATTAGTCATGGTATAGGTTTCTCCATTTGTTTTGTCATGTACCAAATAATTAAAACCGTTATCCCTAACAACTATCAATAGATGATCCGGAAGATCATGTATCCCTGTAACGGTAGTAAACTCCTCGAAATGAAGCCGGGTAATTGAATAATCCGCAAGGTACTTTTTCGGCCATTGGTTTTTGGTAATGTTAAAATGATATTTTGCTTGTGCCTGACCTGCAGAATTAATGTAATAAACTGTATCCCAATAGCTTTCCCAAAAGACCATGTGATCCGGAGTGGCTGAAAATTTGTTTCGTATAAGTGCTAGTGTCTGATCCTGATTCTTTTCCCTGACCAAAATATCCTGTACAGGTTGAAGAGCCTGATCATATTTTACAATCGATGGAAAATGATCAATAGGTCGATGTGGCCTTTCAAAATAGAGATAGACTTGTCCCTGATAATCTATTGCAGGATGAGGAAGACCTCCTGAATTGTTTTTTGAAAATTTCTGTTCCTGAATAAACTCACCATCAATAGAATAAGTGAGAAGCTTTTTTTGATTGGCATCAACAATTAAAACGAATTCTTCGGATGGATCCATCACAGCTTTGAATGGAGGGATATATTCGCCGGGACCTCTCCCCTCCTTTCCTAAAGTTCTAAGATATTTCCCCTTCCGATCAAAAATATGAACCCCATGTGTGGTATTAGACTGTAAACCACTAAACGCAGCCATAATATAATTTTTACCGAAAGAAAACTCTGACATGGTTATCATATAACACTCCGGCGTACTCTCCATGAAAACGAACTCAACATCCTTCACCAACTGACTCATTTTAAAACTCTTCTTAGTCTTAAGCGCTTTTGTTATATCAATTTCAATGGGTTTAGAATCCGATTTACTCTGAGCACTTAGGTTAACAGGATTAGCCAGGCAAATCATACTGAAGATAATGCCGAGAGTCAAGAGTCTGGGTTTTTTGTATTTCATTTCAGTAGGTTTCAGTCTTTGAATAGTACAAGATAAGTTTTTGTTACTTAATGATTCATATGCTTGAATGAAAAGACAATAAAATATGTGAATTTAAAACATCAAACATTAAGTGTATAAATAACATTTATTACCTTAGCTGCGTCAATTATAAAATTATCTCTTCGATCTATTCCTATTTCACTTCTGATTATTCTTTTATCCGGATGTAATAGTGAGTCGCAAAATTCCCTGGAAAGCCAAAGGCCTGAGAAAATACAAGGATTCATTCACAGCAAAATTACCTGCCCACGGAGCAGGATTATATAAGATGACCTTGGCAGTTTACGAAAAGGCATCTGATTAGGGAGAGGATGGTAGTGTGATTTCCAAAATTTCTATTTAGGTTTTGTTTATTATACCTTTACAATAAACCTAAATCTAATTCGATGAATAAGATCTCAATTATACTCCAGGCATTTATTATAATGCTTTTTCTCTCTCTATTTCCCTGCTGCAAAACTATTGAGGATGAAGGCATTGTTCATATCGACCTTGATGAGGCCTTAAAAAATCCAAGTGATTTCAAATTGAGTGATATCGTCAAAGATGTAGAAATAATTACCCTGGACACAGTTAAAGAAGCCTATTTTGGTAACGCCTTTGGTCTGACAATTACAGATAACTACATCTGCTTTGCCTGTGATCAGCAAAAAAAAGTTTATTTGTTCAGTCGTGACGGAAAGTTTATCCGCCATATTGGTAGAGTAGGAAAAGGTCCCGGAGAATTTGTCTGGCCAAATAATGTTTCAATTTCACCTGATGAAAAATATGTTGTTGTCGGTGATATGCAGACCAGCAAAATACTCCTGTATGAAATAGGTGGGAAATTTGTCTGTGAACGTAGCTTGAGGGAAGATACTCCCGGCTTTAGCTATACTAATATCATGTTTGCCAACAATGATCATATCCTGGTTTCTATTGGACGTCCCGGAAAGTTA
>CAYXQX010000048.1:3802-13921 GCA_964467485.1 uncultured Porphyromonadaceae bacterium
TTTGAACAATCAGTCTTCTGCATGAGTGCAGACTTCCTGCCTGGAATAATAACGATTTTCACAGTCATAAATCGAGACAACAAGGTTTTCATCCACAATATAAAAAAGGGGGAAACCAGTGTTATAAATCATCCTGTTGATTGTATGCTTGAAAACAATTCATGGGTCACAGAATCAATACCTAACGATGTATATGGAGTTGAGCCGTTTTTTATACCAAAATATGATCCGGTTAAAAAAGAGGCTTACACTCTTATTCGTCCAGGTTGGACAGCAACAACTTCAGATCTTGAATGCATCCGCAACAAAGAGGTAACCCATCCGGATGTAAGGGATAAATACCTGGAAATCTCTTCAACCACAGACGACGATATGCAATCTGCTATTTTGATTTTGAAACTCAAATAAGGTTCTTCTTGAATAATGCTATGGATAATTTATACCTTTATTAAAATAAAAAGTTTATTCATTATGAAAAAACTAATCCCTATTGCAATTATCAGCATCATACTAACATCTTGTATCGACTTCAAAATCAATAAAATTCAGAATCCAGACCCTGTATTTAATTCCTTTTTGGATTCACGTGATGGATATGAATATGAGACAGTTAAGCTGGGTGATCAAACGTGGATGGCAGAGAATCTTCGATTTTTACCCTCGGTCAGTAAATCCACTGAAGGATCATTGACGGAAACCCATTATTATGTATATGGTTATGAAGGAAATGATGTTGCCATAGCAGCCAGTCAAGATAATTACAATATCTATGGGGTGTTGTATAATTATGAAGCTGCAAATATTGGATGCCCAACCGGCTGGCACTTGCCAAGTGATGATGAATGGAAAACATTAGAATTTGTTTTGGGCATGGACCCTGGCAGTGCTGAATTAACGGAATTAAGATTTGCAGGAGATGTTGGGGAAAAATTAAAAGCTACCACTCTTTGGGCTACCGATGGAGGAGGAGATAATGCCAGCGGCTTTAATGCACTTCCCGGTGGGGATAAGGATGGCGTACCAAAATTTAGTGATATAACTGAATATGCTATTTTTTGGACATCTACGCCGGACGGAGCTGATCAGGCCTATCATAGAAGTCTTCGGTACGGTATAGATGGGATATACAGAGATCGCTTTTATAGAGACAATGGCTTTTCGGTGAGATGTTTGAAAGATTAAGAATATTTCTAGTTTCCCTTTTTTTACAATTCTCCTTATTGGATGCTATAAGTAAACTCCAAATTCCATAGAAAATCAAAGACCTACGTTAACATCACTCCCTCCCTCCCCAGGAAGGGGAGGGAGGGAGTGAGTGAGCTAATAAGCTATTTCATCCCATAAAGCGGGCCATAAGTCCCACAGGCACGGTAGTCTGATCCTTCCTTATTTTCTCCGTAGGCAGCCCATGCAGCAGGACGAAATACCTTATCATCATCCACATTATGCATACTTACCGGAATCCTCAACATGGAGGCCAGAGTTATCAGGTCGGCACCAATATGACCATAGCTGATAGCGCCATGGTTGGCACCCCAATTGGCCATTACTGAATACACATCTTTGAAAGCTCCATCGCCATCTGTACGTGGAACAAACCAGGTAGTAGGCCAGGTTGGGTTAGTTCGCTGATCCAGAATATCATGGATATCATCAGGAAGTTGAACAGTCCATCCTTCTGCAATCTGCAGAACAGGTCCGAGACCTTTTACAATGTTTACACGCGACATAGTAACTGGCATTTCACCTTCAGTTTTGAACAGTGAAGAGTATCCTCCACCCCGGAAATAACCTCTGTCGGCCTGTGGCCACTGCGTGTTATCAAGGCATTTTTGAGCTTCCTCTTCAGTAATTTCCCAGAAAGCTTTCATAGCAGGATTGCCATCGGCATCCCTCTGTTGAGCTGTAGCATCAAGAGTAGTGGAACCAGAATTTATCAGGTGAATAATTCCATTTTTTGCTGTTCCTGACAACTCTTTACCAGTTACCCGCTTAACTGCCTCAGGGCTCCAGTAAGTTCTTACATCTGAAAAAATCTGTGCAGTATTGGTTAAAAGGTGGCCAAACAACATTGCAACTGCATTCAGACTGTCATTTTCGGTAGCAAAAACAAAGGCCTCACGAATTCCATTCCAGTCGAATGAAGAATTAAGAATAGCTTCTGGAAAATCAGCATTAGGCTGATAATCTGTCCACTGTCTCTGTCCCTGAAAACCGCCTAGAATAGCATTACGGCCTAATCCTTCTTCACGGTATCCCATTTCAACCAGCTTCGCATTCCCTATCATCATGTCGCGACAAATAAGAGCCACCTTAACAATTGTTTCCCATTCATATTTTTTTCTGGCAGCATCGGCCTGATTTTCCGGAAGGTTCGGATCTTCCCCCTCCTTACAATTCGCCTTTGTCCAGGTAAGAGCCTTTTCGTATTCAGCCTTATCATAAATCCCTTCATCAATCCGTCTCATAATCTCGATAGACTCAACAAATTCTGTTCTTATCCCAAGATAATCCAGGAAGAAATTTGTATCCACCATTGATCCTGCTATACCCATAGAGCTATATCCAATAGACAAGTAGGATTTGCCTTTCATTTGAGCAACAACCAAACCTGACCTCACAAATCCAAGGATTTTTCCTTTTACGTCTTCAGGTATTGTTGTATCGCCAGCATCCTGAACATCCCTGCCATAAATACCGAAGGTAGGCAATCCTTTTTGTGCATAACCAGCAAGGGCAGCAGCCAGGTAAACAGCACCAGGACGTTCTGTTCCATTGAATCCCCACACAGCTTTTGGGATCAGGGGATCCGTATCCATTACTTCGGTACCATAACACCAGCAGGGAGTAACAGTTAAAGAAACGGCCACACCTTCTCGTTGAAATTTATCGGCACACATAGCTGCTTCTGCCACACCGCCAATATTAGTATCCGCAATAACACATTCCACCTTCTCCCCGTTTGGGAAACGCAGGTTTTCTTCAATAAGTTTGGCGGCTGCTTTGGCCATGTTCATACATTGGTCTTCAAGCGATTCTCTCACACCGCGTTCGCGCCCGTCAATTACAGGACGGATTCCTACTTTGGGCAAAGCCCCTATAAGTCTGTTTGCCATTTTATTATATTTTTAAAAATTATTTAACATGAATCTCTAACTATCATATCACCCTTAAAAGCATTTATTTGAGGGCTCGCATCCCCAATATTCTCCAATTTTTGGGCTATCAATTCCAGTGTACCTGTACAAATCGCCTCCATTGGCTGCTTATAACAGCTTATCCCAGGTTTGGATATATGAAAAGCTTCTGGATTATCGAAGCTAACAATAGCCATATCATCAGGAATACTTATTTTCATTTCATTAAAATATTTAATGCTCCTGATAGCAATACTGTTATTAGCAAAAAATATTGCATCATAAGCATCTTCAATAACCTTGTCCAGGGCTGGTTTCAAATGACTGCCAAATTCTTGATAACCAATATTAAACACTGAATTATCTCTTGTTTGCTTTCCCGATTCTTTCAGTGCTGCTTTGTATCCTTCAATTCTGTCGATGTTGTTTGTCAGATAATCATCAAGCCTAAAAGCAGCAATTTTGTGATAACCCCTGGAAAGTAAAAGGCTGGTCAACTGATAGCCCCCATCAAAATTATCAGCACAAAAAACATCAGCCTCAATACCCTGGCAATATCTATCAATATACACAACGGGGATAGGATGATTTTGCAAATTACGAAGATGCTCCTGACAGTCCTTCACCGGGACAATAACCATTGCGTCAACCTGTCTGGACAGAAAAACTCTAATGAGTTCATTCAGTTTGTCGGGGTTTTCATCAGAACTACCGAACATCACATGATATCCGATTTTTGAGGCTTCATTTTCAATGAATCTAGCCATTTCTCCAAAGAAAGGATTAGCAATATCAGCAACAATTAAACCTATAATTCCTGATTTGCCCGTACGCAATCCTCTTGCCAGCTGGTTTGTCTGGTATCCCATCTCCGCCGCTTTTGCAATGACTTTCTCCGTAAGAGCATCACTAATTCTGTTCTCTTTGTTTTTACCTGACAATACCAGAGAAACCAAGCTCACCGAAACATTAAGTTCACGTGCAATATCGCTTAGTTTGATCTGTTTTCGTGCCATAATATATTGAAAAGCACTGTAAAGCTAATGGAAATTTTGAAATGCTAAAACGTTTTAGCTAAGATCAGCACAGTTAACACAATACAAACTTTCAGGACGGACAAGAATTCTTCCAAGGGGGATAGGTTTTCTACACTTCAAACAAAGGCCAAAATCTTTGTCCCCAATGTTCGAGAGGACGATATTAAGTTTCTTAAGCTTATCTTCTGCTGTTCGTAATGCAGCCTGGGTGACAGCCTGATTATTTATGGCATCCATTCGGGAGATACGTCCAATAGCACAGTCTGGTTCCACCGGCCGGGTCATTTCTTTATATTCACCAATCAACTTTTCAGTTTTCTTGATTTCGGATAGAATTTTTTTCCTGATCTCTTCCATTTGAATATTATTGCTGACTTAATGCCTTCTGAGTAGCAAATCTACCTATTTCCACCAATTCCTCTGCCTTGTAAAAATCGTAAGTACCACAGGACTCACGAGAAATCTCAATCATAATATCAGGATTATATTGCTCTAAGTGAAGCTGTGCTATTTGGGAAATCATCAGGTTTATTGTTTTGCCAACCAGGTTCAGATAACCAAACTTTTCCTCCTTGTGCAGAGGATTAACCTTCTGCAAGTGGGCATAAAACTCTTTCATTTTCTCCTGATATTGTGTTTTACTCTCCTGGGTTTCCTGCTCCGTTCTAACAGGGAATTGGACCGGAATTGTAGCATTCACATTAACAACAACCAGTAAATCCCCCTCTTCTCTGTTAACATGATTCACCGGAATATTATTCATAACCCCACCATCCACCAGTACTCCGGTTTTCGTTTTAACAGGAGTAATTACCGAAGGAATGGCAATTGAAGCCCTGATAGCATCGTAAATACTTCCGGAACGAAAAACCACCTCTTCCCTATTGATAACATCCGCAGCCACAGCAGCATACGGCAAGGATAAATCCTCAATATTTGCATCACCGGTAAACTCTTTCATGGTATTAAAAACCTTCTCAGCTTTCACCAGACCTAACTGCCCGAGGGAAAAATCAACCAAACTGAATACCTTTCTTTTATCCAGAGAACAAATCCATTCTTTAAATTCATCCATTTTCCCAAGGGCGTACATCCCTCCCACCAACGCCCCCATGGAAGTTCCGGCAATAGAACTTATCTGGTATCCTTGTCTTACAAGCTCTTCAATGACACCAATGTGAGCTGTGCCCCTGGCTCCACCACCTGACAAGACCAATGCAACTTTTTGTTTCATTTCACACATATTAATCAGCTTTGATACACCTCACTGAGCAGCCATGATCTCTGGCGTGGTAATATCGACTAATACCATCATTCTGGTAGTATAGCTGCCTGAACCATGCGTTATCGAAGCTTTCAAAGGTAGATGTCCAGAACCATGTTTTATTTTGAATAAGACTAAAATTTGCATCTCCCCAACGATAACCACCTGGTAAAGCCTTGAATCCAATTCGGTTAAGACCGTTTCCTTCAAGAGTCCAGCCTTTTTTGGCTTTCAGCATTTTGCCAACATCACCTGATTTCCTCCAATTGATATCGTCGACGTCAGCAACAGTCATACCCAGATTCTTTTCGAGGATCTTCCAATCCTCATCCGTTGGTAAACGCCAACCGTCAGGGCAGGCAGCCTGGGCTGCGGCCCAATTGTAAAGAACCCCATAAGTTAAATAATTATCATGCATCTTAGCCGCACTAACGTCTTTATCCTTATAGCCAAAAACATAGTAATGAGGTTCATATAACGACCCTTCTTCAACAGAATTAACCAAGGGGAGATAGGCCAGATTTTCAGACATCCAGGATTGCCCCTTGTAATTAATATAAGAATAGTCTCTGCCATCCCGGGAATCCACAAAGGGAAAATACTGAATATCGTTTAGAACCACATTAACTGTAAGGCTACCGGTTGTGGTTTTAAACCCATCTTTAACTTCTATAGCAATCTTATAAGCTCCTGGTTCCGAGGGTGCAATCCAAGCAATCGTGTTCTTGGTAACAGCCCCAATAATTTTTCCATGATCACAAGACCATTTAAAAGAAACTTTCCCACCGTCAGAAGCTTGAGCTTCACAGGACAAAACAGTTTCTTCATCAGTGAAGATCTCACTGGGGGTGGCTGTAAGAGCAGTGATCACAGGAGGATCGCTTTTGGAGCAGCTAGCTAAAATGAGCACAAATAATCCTATCAGGATAGAGCTTGAGGCTTTCATAAGGGACAAGATTTATCTCTAAAGATAATCAATAATTATCTGCCATCAACTACCCCATTTATTCGTTCTTATACCGCTCCTGATATTCTTTCCAGGTATTCATCGACTTTGTCAAAGCAACTTCGCAATCTTCTTTAATGTTATAACACTGAAGACCAAAAGGCCCATCATAGCCATTGTCTTTGAAGAACTTAACCAGTTCATAAACATCAAATGATCCTTCACCTAATGGTTGAATCAATTTGTCCCATCCCATGTTAATGTGATCTCCTGCATCTGCACCGTTCACCGATACCATAAATAATTTGGGAAGGGCTTTTAGTGCTTTCTCTTCCCATCCTTCATCACCCTCAACCTTGAGTAAATGGCAGGTGTTGAATATAACACCCATGTTTTCTTGATCAACCAAATCCACCACTCTTAAGGTATGCTCAATGGTCTCACAATAGTTGTTTACATGAGGATATATGGCCACCTTGACTCCATATTCAGCAGCAAAATCAGCAAAATCTCTGAGCCAATCTGCAATGATTTTATCTCCCTCTTCTTGTAGATGCTTATATTTTTTGGCACCTGTATAGAATGCTACCAACAGATCTTGCTTAGAGCTTTTAACTACCTCATCGATATCCTTATTGTATTCGATCGTCCCTTCATCAGTGATTGTTAAACCCCAATAAATCTCAGGCATGACCAGCTCATTCTTCTCCAGAGCTGCTCTGAGCTCCATATTATTCTGAGTGGGATGTCCACTGATTCCATCGTATCCGATCTTTTTCACCAACTCGGCCTGTGCTTCATAGCCTTCAGGGACATTGAGCGGATCACGCAAACCGTTATTAAAAACATAGAAAACATTATCGAGTTCTTTCTGCTGTCCTACACAGCTAACCATTAGGGTCAGCATCGCAAGGAATAGTATGTTTTTCATTATGCTTATTTTAAATCGTATTGTTGAAATTTATTCATCCAGTCTGCAACATTCTTATCCAGCCACTTCTCTCTAATTGGTCTGGTTAACATAGCATTAGCAGCATTATCATTTACAAAGAGCCCGGCTTTCTGATCCCAGGTTAATTCAGTTTGCATAGTTGCTGAAATAAGCCCCATCATAGTCATTAGATAAACATTGTACCCTACTTCAAGAGGCTCCATTGTAGGTTTTCCGGTTTCAATCATTCTCAGAAAATCAGCCTTGTCTGTCAGGTTATCCTCATAAGAAATATCATTCTTCCCGGGTTTAAAGTCGAGAATCTTCTTATCGCTTGCAGTTAATTCGTTTGGATAGTCAATCCTGATCCATCCATCAGTACCATGAAATTTCACGAATGGCTTATCGATGGAATACTTGAGTTTCAATCCGTCGGCATATTCATAATTAATCTCAAAGGCAGAGATTGTGTTCCAGATACCATGATCAAAAGTTCCGCTTCCTTTAATTTTTACAGGGTGTTCATATTCCTTTTTTATTCCCCAAAGGGCGATGTCGTTGAGATGGGCACCCCAGTTGGTGATCATTCCGTTACAGTAATCGTCTATTCGAAGCCAACCCGGACGAGAAGCAATTGTACCCGGTTCGTGAACTCTTTGCATTGTATATGGCTTAGGGAATGCAGTACCTAGCCACATGTCGTAGTTCAGCTCTTTTGGAACAGGTATAGTTTCCTGCGGTCCCAGGGCACTTCCGTTGAGCTCACCTGGAACTCCTACCTCAACAAATTTAATATCACCAATAAGCTTATTATGAACCAATTCAACACCCCTATTGAGTAAACGCATAGAACGGAACTCGCTATCTAGTCGATTTGCCACACCCATTTTCTTAACTGCTTCAACAGTAGCCAATGCATGAGCAGGAGCTACACTAAAAGCTTTCTCCATGCATACATGTTTACCAGCCAGAGCAGCCGCAATAGTTACAGGGGCATGCCAGTGGTCTGTAGTAGAGATCATCACTGCATCCACATCTTTGTTGGCAATAAGATCACGATAATCATCATATTCCTTAACCCCATCATATTTTTTTGCGGCTGTGGAATACGATTCATTAATGATTCTTGTGGCATCATTCATTCTCCATAAATCCACATCATTAGTGGCAATTACACGGCAATTCGGTAATTTTAAAAAGCCTTGATTAAGGTTGGCATACACAGCCTGGCGACCGGTTCCTACCATTCCAATATTAATTTGATTACTTGGCGCTGTTTTACCAAATACGCTTGCGGGAACAATACTGGGGATAAGCATGGTACCGGCTGCAGCTACTGTGGATTTTTTGAGAAAATCGCGGCGGGTGTTTTTATTTTTCATCTTTTTCAAAGTTTATTATTTACCATATTCATTTAATGCTTCTATCATTGCTGTATTTTTCTCATAATTACATGAACACACATTT
Organism: uncultured Porphyromonadaceae bacterium; assembly: GCA_964467485.1. GTDB lineage: Bacteria > Bacteroidota > Bacteroidia > Bacteroidales > UBA12481 > JAUVKA01. Next base: position 12,585 of record CAYXQX010000048.1, read on the forward strand.
ATTAATCCTGAAAATACTACTTTTGCCAGCCATTTTCAAGTGAGTAGTTTTGAAAAGAACTTTTTAGAATTGTATAAGAATGTCTGATATAAAATTGACCCAATATAGTCATGGAGCTGGTTGTGGATGCAAGATTTCACCGGCTGATTTAACCCATATTTTAAAGACCCAGATTCCTGCTCATCAAGACAGCAGACTGCTGGTTGGCAATGATAGTCGTGATGACGCAGCAGTCTATGATATGGGCAATGGCACAGCTATTATCAGTACAACTGATTTCTTCATGCCGATTGCGGATGACCCATTTACCTTTGGCAAAATTGCTGCTGCCAATGCCATCAGCGATGTGTATGCTATGGGTGGGAAACCAATTTTGGCTATTGCCATTTTGGGCTGGCCAATTGAAAAAATCCCGGCAGAAGTGGCTGCTAAGGTTATGGATGGCGGACGAGCGGTTTGCAAAGAAGCAGGTATTGTTTTGGCAGGTGGACATAGCATAGATAGCCCTGAGCCCATATTTGGACTAGCGGTAACCGGTCAGGTGGATATTGATAAATTGAAGAGAAACGACAGTGCTACTGAAGGTTGCAAACTATACCTAACCAAGCCTTTGGGAGTGGGAATTTTATCGACAGCACAGAAGAAAGGAAAACTCAAGGGCGAGCACGCTTCTGTTGCTCCTGATTATATGTGCAAGCTGAATTCCATTGGTGAAAAGCTGGCGAATATGGAAGGAGTGAAGGCCATGACTGACGTTACCGGATTTAGCCTGATCGGACATCTTAGTGAGATGTGTGAGGGTAGTGGACTTACTGCAAACATCGACTTTGACAAGATTCCAAAGCTTGAAATGCTTGGAGAATACATAGAGCAAAAATGCATACCTGGCGGAACCTTTAATAATTGGAATAATTACGGTAAGAATGTTGATCTGGCAGATGAAGCATATATGCCGATCCTCTGCGATCCGCAGACTAGTGGAGGATTGCTAATAGCTGTGGAAGAGAGTTCATGTAAAAAAGTGGAGCTCTTGCTTCAGCAGAATGATCTTGAGAGTCAGATGTTTGGCTTTTTATCCAAACAATCTGACGTTTTAATCAAGGTTAAATAGACTTTACTCGAGAAGGCATTACATTTCTTTGCTTCCTAGCCTTTCCAGATCGGTCAGGTTTGGGTCATTGTCCATAGTTTAGGCCATTCTGGAAATTATACTATCAAACACTCTATCACCAAACCATCTGCCGATTTGTTTGTTGCTGCATAATATGCTCCTTTTCCTGATGTAATCCATCATTAATAAACAACATTTGAAACATTCAAATAGTTTATTAATGTGT